>RFHW01000158.1 GCA_003695745.1 Methanobacteriota archaeon
ATCCATCGCGTTGGATGCGAGCTGGCAGAGCTGTTCCTCTCTGAAGACCATCCTCCTCTGCGCAGGGCAGGTATAAGGGTGTCAAATCTCACAGACCACGTGGGGCAGAAGACCCTGCTTGAGTTTTAAATATGACAGGACCCAACTTAATCTTTGAGCAGGTGACAGAGGATCTATGCTTGAGGAATACCGCAGGAAAAGGGATTTCAAAAAGACCAGCGAGCCCATAGGCGAGGTCCGGCCATCGAAGGAGAGCCATCTCTATGTGATCCAGAGGCATGATGCCAGCCACCTCCACTATGACCTGCGTCTTGAGATGGACGGGGTGCTCAAGAGCTGGGCAGTCCCCAAGGAGCCGCCCCTTGGGCCCGGTGTGAAGAGGCTTGCCGTCCAGACAGAGGACCATCCCATTGACTACGCATCTTTCGAAGGTGTGATACCTGAAGGGGAGTACGGGGCAGGTAAGGTGGAGATATGGGACAGAGGGACCTATGAGCTATTGGAGAAAGAAGCTGATAAATATATCATTGAAGTCAGTGGCGAGAGGCTGAAAGGCCGCTACGCCCTCATCCGATTCAAAGGCTCCGGCGATCCTAAGAACTGGCTGTTTTTCAAAAAGAAAGGGTAAAAAAGGGGTGGCTGCTCCCCTGCTCTTAGAAGCTCTGAACTATCTTCTGGCCGCCTACTTCCATCTCCATGTATCCGTGCTCTCCGGACTCGTCAAACCACATGTCGATACTCTGCTCGCCCTCCGGACCGGTTGTGGTGGATACCACGTGGCAGAGGCCTGCATACTTCCCGCTTGTCTCAAGTTTGACCACCTTCATCGTGGCGCCGGCCATGCCCTGTGGCCCTGCGGTGTGCATCTCCCAGTTGCCGCCCTCCGGGCACCAGCTGTCAGGATTGGCGCCGGCCGAGCCTGTTATGGTTGTGGTCTGCGTCCCTTCCTCTGTTGTCTCCTCCACAGTCACAGTCTGGGTGTCCCCTGAAACGGTGGTCGTCACCTTACTGGTCCCGTCCTCCGTAGAAACTGTTGTGGTCTCTGCTTTCTCGCCTGTGCAGCCTGACAGGGCCAGAACAGCCATAAAGACAAAGGCAATTAAAAGGTATCTTCTCATCCATGTCACCTCAAAGCGCTGTTAGCCCCATGGTTTAAATAGTTTTCCAGTGGGCCGGGTTTGTGTGGCTGAGGAGGCAAAAAAGTATAGATGAAGGAGAGCACGTAAAAAAGAGCAAAATCCGAGCCTCTTGCAAAACCCGATCTACGAAAACAAGGGTTGCGACGACAAATCCATTATAGGGGGGTTCCGTACCTTATCAATCCCAATGACAGCCACATTTTGCATCCTCTCTTTTTACGCTGACTTAAACGCGCCCACGAAAAATCCCAAGAGCTTAAACAGGGAAAAAGATCAAATCGTGTCGTTGTTTAGGTTGCCGATGAAGTGCATTCTCTGATAAACTTTTACGGTTTATCGTAACATTTTTATATAAAGTGTTACGGTATATTGTCATGGATTTAAAAAATATAATAGAAGACCAGAGAGCGGAGTTCGCCGGGAGGATAAGAGAGAGCAGGATAATAGAAAGAGAGGTGGCAGAGGGTGTTAAAGAATATTTGCAGCACCCGAATATTGTTGCGATCCTCGGCGTGAGGAGATGCGGGAAATCCGTTCTTTCATGGCAGGTTTTTTCTCATTCAGAGTTTGGCTATGTGGATTTTTCAGACGAGAGGCTGGAAGGTCTCAAAGCGAAGGATATGAACGATACGCTGCTTTCCCTTTACTCGCTCCATGGGAAAAACCTGAAGAATATAATACTGGATGAGGTTCATGAGGTTGAGGGATGGGAGAGGTTTGTGAGCAGGTTGAGAACAAGGCACAGGATAATCATCACCGGCTCTAACTCAAAAATGCTCTCTGGCGAGCTTTCCACATATCTGACTGGAAGACACATGAGGTTTGCTCTTTTTCCATTCAGTTTTAGAGAAGTTTTGAGATATGAAGGCATTGCCCATGAGAAAACGCTCACCACAAGGGAGCAGAGCGAGGTTGTTTCAATCCTTGACGATTATATGAAAAACGGCGGGTTTCCCGAGCGCTTTCTTTTCGGCAGAGCCATAGTGAGGCAGACCTATGAGGACATAGTTATCAAAGATGTGGTTTTGAGGGCAGATATAAAAAAGCAGGAGAATATTAGAAGGCTTGCAAGATATCTCGTTAGCAACGCTTCCTCAGAATTCACATATAAATCTTTGAAATCTGTTGCTGGAATAAACCGCTCTGCAACAATATCCTACTGGACCTCGCTCCTTGAAGACGCTTTCCTTGTTTTTAAATTGGAAAGGTTCTCGCCAAAGCTTAAAGAGCAGATCCTGGCGCCGAAGAAGATATACTGCGTTGATAACGGCATTGCAAATGCGATCAGCTTTAAGATCTCAGAGAATAGGGGGAAGCTGATGGAGAATTTGGTTGCTGTGGAGTTGTTGAGGAGGAGAAATTACTGGAACAGTGATCTAGAGCTTTTCTACTTCAGAGACCATCAGCAGCATGAAGTTGATTTCGTGATAAAAGAGGGCTTAAAGGTTAAGCAGTTGGTTCAGGTAAGCTATATCTCTGGCAAGGATGAGATTGAGAGAAGAGAGCTTCGCTCCATTGTAAAAGCTTCAGAGCTTTTGAAATGCAAAGACCTGCTCTGCATAACATGGGGCTATGAGGCGGAGGAGGATTTTAAGGGGAAGAGGATAAAGTTCCTCCCACTCTGGAAATGGCTTCTCCTGCAAAACCCCGCCCCATGAAAACAAGGGATCCACAGTCCCTTGTGCTACCAGACTACACCACCTCGGCCGTAGCTTCCAGCTCATCCTTGGGCTGCGCTCTCTTCCACGCAGGTGCTGGTATTAAAGTTTTTTCTTGCGGTGAGGGTTTGTTTCAAAAATCATTCACTGGAGCAGATTGGAATGGCAGGGCAGATAGGAGCGGTAGCCGGGTTCTCTATTTTTTGATGACGGTAGTAGAACTTTTTCCTTGGCCTCCGGCATATGATGGAATGCCTATAACCAAAAGGTGTGTAGGCATTCAGAAACGGAGGTGAGAAACAGCATGGAAATGTTGTATGCGGGTCTGGACGTCCATAGGGACAGCCTCTATGGAACGGTTCTGGACAGACAGGGAGGGCTTGTCGTGCAGGGCAGCATCCCCTTCAACAAGGAGGCGGTGCGGTGTTTCTTTGCAGGCATCCCCAGCAGCAAGGTCAGGGTGGCCATCGAGGCCTGCGGATTC
>RFHW01000029.1 GCA_003695745.1 Methanobacteriota archaeon
AGCATTGACAGGGTGAACGAGGCATGGGGTGTCCACGGCACCAGCGCAGAGGACGCATCAGCCCTTCAGCCCGGCTCTGACAAGTTCACGGCCGTCAACCCCTGCACCAGCTGGCAGGCGCAGCTCCAGCGGGCCGAGGAGCTGGGCATTGGCAACCAGAAATATAATATAGTTAATGTAGAAAAAGCACGGTGAAACTATGCAGAAAAAAGAGATGAAATTCCCAACACTTCAGGAGGCGCTTGAGACGGTGCCCCGCATCCACGGCCACGTGTGCTCAGCCTCCTATTTGGGCGCCCGCATGGGGCTTTATGCAATGAAACACCTCAGGCTCCAGCGCAAGCGCGACCTCGCCGTGGGCGTGGAGATACTCACCTGCGCTGCAGACGGCATCGCGGCGGCAACCCAGTGCAGCTTCGGCGGCGGCAGGCTCACCCACCTTGACCACGGCAAGTTCAGCGCCTATTTTGGCAACTGGATGACAGGCGAGGCCATCCGCGTCAAGCTCAACCCGGCTGTGGACATGGAGCACATACTCTATGGCAAGACCCTGAACGACTTCTACAGGGACCTTCCCAATATGACCATGGAGCAGGCCAAGAGGCGCAAGGCAGAGCTCAAGAAGGTGGAGGACAGGCTCATTGAGAAGTGGGATGGGATGGCTGATGAGGAGCTCTTCATCCTTGAGAAGGCGGACATCGACCCCAATGTGCTGAAGGCCCCCCTGGACCAGCAGTACATACCGGAGCCGATTCAATGCGCGGTCTGCGGCGACATCACCGAATCCTCCAAGACCATTGAGAGAGATGGGCAGCGGCTATGCAAGCCCTGCGCCGGCGCCTTTGGTGAGTAGCCTTGGGATTCGTAGGGATGCGGAGGGGGAGAAAAAGGGCTGTCCACACCTTTGGAGAGGTCACAGGAGTGGAGGGCGCAGGCCCCTTTATTGTGAGGATTGAAAAATCCATTGTAGGCGGGGTTTTATGCATCGTCGAATCCAATATGAGGATCAGGGAGGGTCCTGTCTGGATAGCCGTAGCTCCGTTGAAAGGAGGGAAAGCCATGGGACGTGGAGGAGGGGCTGCTATGACCCTTTCAGAGGTGAAGGACATGGATGGAGGGGAGCTAACCTGTGTTTTCCGGTCAGAGAAAGGTCCATATAAGTGGGCCGAGATACGTCTTGATAATCGGGGGAGAGCGAGGAATCTTGAGGCCGGGGAGGAGTATCTCTTCAGCCTAATGGAGCCGGAGAGGTTCTTTGCGGCCTACGAGCGGCGGAGCATCCCGGCAGGATGGGCTGGGAGGAGCGAGCCCGATGAGGTGGGCCAGAGGAGAATGAGGCTCTTTGCAGAGCTCTCAGGCGCAAAAGAGGGGCAGCGCATCCTTGACTGCGCCACAGGGGTCAAAGGTTATCTCAGGGATTTCGCCGCCAGAGGGTGCATGCTCGTATGTCTCAACATCTCTCTGCCGATCCTCAGGAGGACGAGGGAGTGGCTGGACTATGGCACGGCCTCCTTTGTAAGATATGATGCAGACCTGGGGATGCCCTTTAAAGAGGGGAGTTTCCACGTGGTCATAGCTGACGCGCTCCTTGAGTACATGAGATCGCCAGTATCGGTGCTTGGCGAAGCTGCAGGGCTTGTAAGGCCCGGCGGCCGTCTGCTCCTGCTTGAGCCCGTGGAAATGGGCCCGGGCCCGGATTTTTATCCTCAGGACCTATGGGAAGCGGCGCTGTGGAGGCCCGTCTATGACAGCGCCTTTTCACGGGAGACCTTTGAAGGGCTTTTAACAGGCCAGGGCTTCCAGCTGATTGAGCGGCGCACCATGCGCTTCGCATACCCGCCTGTTGGCAGAGAAAATATCGCCCAGGGCGTTGCGGCCTTTGAAAAGATTTTTATATCATAACATGTAAATAAGTTGGTGAAAAGGACCATAGGTGTCTATGTGACATTCCACAAAAAAGAGGTATGGATAATAGAAAAGGGGTGAATATACATGCAGTCTAGAACAGCTTTGAGTGTAGATGAAAAAATCATGCCGCTGTACAGCGACATTAGGGAACTTTCCAGCATCAAGAGGATGTACCAGTACAATGCAAGTGTCTGGGATTCCTGGGCCAAGCATATTGCAAAGGGTGGCAAGGTCGTGGGGACCTCGGCGAACTCGCCTATCGAGCTTCTGAGGGCTGCAGGCGTCTTCTCCATCATATATAAGAGGCGTGAGGACCTGAACAGGGCCATCATAAAAAGCGACATCAACCTCACCAGGTGGATCTATCACTTCGGTGTGGGCGAGTGTGTATGCCGGTATCTCAACGGAAGCGCAGGCTCTCCGATCCTCGGGGCATGCCCGGGCTATGACCTTGTGATAACGGATTTCATGCCCAAGCTCCCTGACTGGAACAACATGATCGCCTCCATCGGCAGCGACTGGGAATTCCAGTTCCTTGAGCTGGAGAGCGGTCTTTCCAGGGCCGAGAGGGAGTCAGCCATATATGAGAAGCTCCTCTTACTCAGGGAGAGGCTTGAGAAGCTCACAGGAAAGAGGATCACCGATGAGATGATCTCTGAGTCCATCAGGCTCACAAACGAGGTTACAGATGTGTTCGCCCGCATAGACAGCTTCATCAAGGAGGAGCCACATCCCCTGAAGAGCTTTGACATATACAACCTCAAGGTCATCTGCACAGACTACATCGGCGGGATAACAGACGAGCTCCTTGGCATCTGCTATCTCCTTGAGGACGAGCTTCGCGAGCGTGTTGAGCAGGGCGTCGGCTATGAGGGCAAGAAGATCCTGCTCGCCGGCGGCTTCAGGAACGAGTTCCTCCATGCCATAGACTCCAACGGGGGCATTGTCACTTCGGCGTGGCCCTTCCAGAGGTTCACCGCCCACCGGAGGAGAATAGAGGAGAACGGCGATGTCATTGGCTCCCTTGCCAGGTGGTATGCCGGCCACTCCGGACTCGGCTCTTCTGAGGAGAACGCAAGGGACTTTGTGGACCTTGTAAGGCACTATGAGGTTGACGCTGTCATATACAACAAGCAGTGTCCCTTCGGCACCCGCGCGGTGTACGACTTCCACGATGCGATAAAAGAGGCCGTTCATGTGCCCTTCCTGTCCATCGAGGCCTCTGAGGAGGATCCTGCAAAACCGATCAGCGAGTTCCTGAGGAACCTCTAGATGCAGGAAGCATGGTGCCAGGAAAAGCTAACAGATAAAAAGGTCAGATGCGGTCTCTGCATAATCGGATGCGCCGTACCTGAGGGTGGGCAGGGTCTCTGCAGGACCAGGGCGAACCAGGATGGAAGGCTCATAAACACCGTTTACGGGAGGCTGTCCAGCTTCAGCACAGACTTTGTTGAGAAGGTGCCGCTCTATCACTTCTATCCAAACCACCGCTTCCTCACCATCGGCGGAGTGGGCTGCAACCTCCACTGCCGATTCTGCCTCACCTGGAACATCACCCAGACAGACCCCGATGAGATAGAGACGGATTCCCTCTCACCTGAGCAGCTGGTGAACGCCGCGGCAGGCCTCCGGTGCAGGGGCATTGCATACACCCACTCGGAGCCCACGCTCAACATAGAATTCTACTCTGAGGTGATGGAGAGGGCCCATAAAGCCGGGCTTGTGAACGTCTTTGCCACCAACGGCTTCATATCTCTGGATGCCTTCGAGAGGATATCTGGTTTTGTGGATGCCGTGGCCCTCACATTCAAGGGCAGCCCACGTTTCTATGGCAGGGTCTGCGGCGCCGCATACGACAGAGAGCACTTCACCAGTCTTGTTGAAGCGATAAGGGGGAAGGGGATCCATCTGGAGGTCGTCTATGTGCTCATCCCTGGCGAGAACGACGATGACGAGAGCCTCCACGAGCTGATAGAGCTTGTGAAGAAGGCCCGCGTCCCCTTGATATTCCTCAGGTTCTTCCCAAGCTACAAGATGGACGGGCTGGAGTCGCCCTCTGAAGAATCCCTTGAACACGCCCTCAACCTCGCCTATGCAAGCGGTGTGGAGTACGCCTACATGGAGAACATCTTCGAGCACCCGGGGAAGAACACATACTGCCCGGGCTGCAAAACCACCCTGATAGAGAGGGAGGGATACGGCATCGTGAGCTGGAGGATCAAGGACAAACGGTGTCCGGAGTGCGGGATGGAGATACCCATAACTGGCGAGCCTCTTCTGAAGACCCTTTCAACGGGATAGTGTCCCTGCCACCTCTGCCGCCTCCTCTTCTGTGTTGTAGATGTGTGGCGACAGGCGCAGGTTCCTCCGGATGGTGGCAACGATCCGGTGTTTGCGCAGAAACCCTCTTGTAAGCTTTCCTTTTTCTATGCACACGATGCCTGAGCGGTGCTCCAGCTCCATATGTGAAAGGACCTTCAATCCAGACCGGTCCAGCTCATCGGCAAGGGCCTCTGAAAGCCCAAGAACCCTCTTCTCTATCTGGCGCTGCCCGATGGAGCTTATAAGCTGGAGGGCTGCCTTCATGCCCAGAAACCCGCCGATATTCTTGTTGCCTGCCTCGAATCTCGCAGCCCCTGGGAGCAGCTCAAAACCCCGTGTATCCAGCTTCTCAGGCTCATTCACGGAAAGCCATCCGACGACCGGCGGCTCCACCCCCTCAAGATGCTCTTTCCTCACATAGAACAGGCCGGTGCCAAGCGGCGAGAGAAGCCATTTATAGCCCGGCGCCGAGAGGAAGTCAGCGCCCGCCTCCTTAACATCGACCTTTATGGCGCCAAGGGACTGGGCGGCATCAACGTGGAGGAGCACATCCTTCTCCCGGCATATCCTGCCGATCTCCCTGAGGTCAAGCCGGTATCCTGAGCCATAGAGGACATGGCTTATGGAGAGGAGCCTTGTCCGCTCTGTCAGCACAGCTTCAATGTCCTCCACAGCCACCATGCCATCCCTGCATTCAACGTATCTGGGGGCCACACCCCTGCGGCGGAGGTTCAGGAACGGATAGACATTGGTGGGGAAGTCACAGCCGCAGACCACCACCTCATCGCCCTTTCTCCAGTCCACAAGACCGGCTGCGAGGTTGACACCCTCCGAGGTGTTCTTTGTGAGGGCGACCTCCTCTGGCGAGGCGTTTATTAACTCTGCTGCAAGCCTGCGGCAATCCTCTATCTCACCATACCATCTGTCATAGTAGAGCGAGGCAAAATCCAGGCGCTCAACGGAAAATGCCTTCAGGGCATCCACGACCGGTGTGCAGTACGGCGAAAGAGAGGCTGCATCAAAATAGAGCCACCTCTCTGTTATGGGAAAGAGATCCCTTACATCCTCTGCTTTCATCCTTCCACTGGATACAGGGCTTATTATCCTCTATATATAATACTTTGTAAAGGCGAGGCGAAAGAGGCCCCCCAAGACCTCTTCCTCTCAACACCCCCAGCACCAAGAGAGAACAGCAACATTTATATATCAGGGGTCTAAATTTAGAAAAGCCTTGATTGGATTCAACAAAAATAGAGAGGGTGGTAGAAAATGCGAGGAAGCCTTAAGGTCCCATCAAAAGCATGGGTTGTGTTGATTCTAACAGTCTTGGTTCTGCTCATACCGGCTGTTCACTCCGAGAGGAGCGGTGAGAACTTCCCGAATGTAGGCGTGGTCGCGCCTGCCGGGGACTATGCAGGGCTGGAGATCGAGAACAACAAGTGCGTGGAGTGCCACAGCGACCCTGCGAAGGTAGAGAAGCCTGAGATCGTGGATGCCTGGCGCAAGAGCGTCCACTACAAGAACGGGGTGAGCTGCGAGAGATGCCACTCTGCATCAGTGCCATCAGGCCGTCTTGCAGCCTTCGACGCCTTTGGAGGGAGCTATCGGGAGGATCACATTGACCTGGTCCTTGAGCCCGGCGCAGAGTACAAGGCGCCCTCTGCCTTCCCCATAGAAGGCGAGACAGGCGAATATTCACTGGTTGTTCAGGCAGGTCTTTCAAAGCAGCAGTCCATAGCCATGTGCGCAAGGTGCCACGGGCTCACGCCCATAAACCCTGAGAGCCCGAAGAACGTCTTCCCTGACTATGCGGCAAGCATTCATGGCCAGAGCGTGATGGTAAAGGGTCTTGGAGACCCGACGAGGGTCGGCAAGACAGAGGTCGGGTTCACCGAGGTCACCGGCGAGGTGGATGCACCGGTGTGCGTGGACTGCCACGATCCCCATGAGACCCTATCTAAAAACAATCCAGCCTCCGGGACGTATGTGGCCAATGTCCACAAGACCTGCGGAAGCGAGAAGTGCCATGGAAGCGACGAGCTTGCTGAGAAATATGGCCTGTCCAATGCCCTTGAAGGCTGGGAGGAGAACATCATGTTCAGGCGAGGCATGATAGGCCAGCTTGAAGAGGGCAACATCCCCACCTGTCCTGACTGCCATGCGATAGAAGGCCATAGCCATAAGATCGTGGGCAAGGATGACCCGGAGTCGCCTGTGAACCCGAAGAACAGGGCAAAGACCTGTGGAAAAGAGAACTGCCATCCAGCGTTCAGGGACAGGGGAGAGTTCAACGTGCCCATCCACATAACCTTCCCGCCTGACAAGGATAAGTACTTCTGGGAATGGCTGAGCTTCAGGTTCATGGAAGGTCTGCTCATAGGTGTGATGGCCATATTCATAGTCCTCTTCGGTATGGACATACCGAGGAAATGGAGTGAGAAAAAAGGAGGCGAGCACTAATGACGGATGCTGATATTCAGGGAGTAGGGGAAAAGGGGGCTTTCTTCCCATACCGCAGGTGGACGGCGATACAGAGGCTTGAGCACATAATCCTGTTCACCTCTGTGCTGATACTGGTGTACACGGGATTTCCCTTGAAGTACGCCCACACCTCCTGGGCCCAGACGCTTGTGAACTCCGTAGGTGGCTGGGAGAACAGGGCGCTCCTCCATAGGGTGGGCGCTGCCATGATGATAGGCGTGGGCATATTCCATGTGCTCTACCACATCGTGTGGGAGCAGAAGCTCTCTCCAAGGAGGATATGGAACCATCCCATGATGATCCGCCTCAAGGACATCACAGACTTCATCCAGCACTTTAAATACAACTTCCATCTCTCCGATGAGTTCCCGAAGATGGACAGGTACACGTGGTTCGAGAAGTTCGACTACTGGGGCGCCTTCTGGGGCCTTGTGATCGTCATCGGCAGCGGGCTTCCCCTGTGGTTCAAGGAGTTCTTTGTGAATGTGCTTCCGCCGAGGTTCCTGAGCATCCTGCCCATCTTCCACGGCGACGAGGCCACTCTTGCAGCGGCCTTCCTCTTCACCATACACTGGTAC
>RFHW01000159.1 GCA_003695745.1 Methanobacteriota archaeon
ATCTGGCCATGTTCTTTGAGCCAACCCTCTTGCTTGCCTTTCTCGCAGGTCTTGTGACCATCGCCACACCCTGCGTCCTCCCCATACTCCCGCCAATGCTGGCAGGCTCGGTGGGGCATCGCCTGCGGCCCCTTCTCATCGTCCTGGGGAGCATGATAACCTTCACCCTCATGGGCGGCCTCTTCTCTGTCATCGGCATCGCTGCAGGCGGTTTTGGACGGGCCATGCGGCTCTTCTTCACCATCCTCATCATCGGCTTCGGCGCTGTCTGGGTGGATGATGACATAAACGACCTTTACACAAGATACTCCTCCATGGCGCTGGGCAGGTTGATGAGGGGACGGGGAGCTGGAGGCGACGAATCCCTCTTGGGCGCCTTCATCCTCGGCCTGTCCCTTGGCATAGTATGGATACCCTGTGTGGGACCCGTCCTGGGCGCCGTCCTATCTTTCGTGGCCATCAAGGGCAACCTCCTCTACGGCTCGCTCATGCTCATGGCATATTCCATTGGCCTTGGCATCCCCATGCTCGCCATCGCCTACGGAGGCAAAAGGATCTCAGGCCAGCTTGAGTGGACGAGGCGGAACTCCCTCCGGATGAAGAGGATCGCCGGCTGGGTGCTCATACTCACAGGCCTTGCCATGCTCTTCGGCCTTGACCAGTACATCCAGAGCATGCTCCTCCCCTATTTCCCTGAGCTCGAGACACGGCTCCTTGAGATCTTCGGACGATAACCATTGAAAGAGGGCGCTTTTCAGTGCCTTTCAACCTTCAGGAACCTTGAGTTCACGGCCACGATCACCGTGGAAAGGTCAGGTTCTTCTGCTAGGAAAACTGCGCCGAGAGCATTATAGGTAATTTAAACGTCCTTCAACCAGCATGTTCCTATTCCAGGTGTGTCCGCTTTTTATTATTCTTCGTTCTATCAGCTCCGTGAAGGCAGAGATATATATCCATATCTCATAACAAAACTACATTGTTATGTCTCTGATTTACCTTGATACAAACATCTATTTAGACTACTGGAGCGGCAGGAGCGATAAGTTGAGGCCGCTGGGGGAGTTTGCCTATGCTGTGCATCGCAGAAGTGTGGAGTGCGAGTTCACCATATTGGCTTCAGACCTTGTGTTAACCGAGCTAAGGAGGTCCATAGACGATGGTGAGATCAAAGAGGTCTTTTCAAGTCTAAAGGAGTGCCATAAACTGCTGATCGAAAAGGTGGGAGATTCTGATGTGAAGACGGCAAAGGCTCTGAAGAATGAGCACCCTGAGGTCCCGCTTCCAGATTTAATCCACTATTGTTTTGCAATTAACAACAAGGCAGATGTGCTTGTCACGAGGGATGCTCATTTCACAATGCTGCCTCAGGAGAGGATAAAGATCAGGAAGCCTGAGGAGATTTAAAGACCCAGCTCTTTGATTATGTCTCTGCCAGCTTCTTTCTCTGTGAGAAACTGCTTTAGAATCTCTTCTTTTTCACTTTCACTTAGCTGTTTTGTTTGCAGGGTTCCATAGTGCTTTGCCAGTGTTTCAAGGGCTTTCTTCTTCCGATGCTCGTCAACCGCGTTTCGCACGCTTTCCTTCACCAGCTCGTTCATGCTTGAGAAGACCCCTTCATCAACGATTTTCTGTGCTTCTTCAAAGACCTTGGGGGGCAGCCTCACATGGATGGATTTGGATTTCATATAGTACCATATTGGTATAATTCTGGTATAAATACGTATTGTCCTGTACTTAGTAGTGCCTGAGGCTGGTTCAAAGTTTCTTTTCAGCAAGTCCATGCCAGCATTCAATAAATAAAAGGGTATTAATGGAATAGGCTACCGCCTTTCAACCTTCAGGAACCTTGAGTTCACGGCCACGATCACCGTGGAAAGGCTCATGAGCAGGGCGCCGACGGCAGGGCTGAGCAAGACGCCGCGGCTGTAGAGGACGCCTGCGGCGAGGGGTATGGCAAGGGCGTTGTAGCCTGTTGCCCAGAGCAGGTTCTGCACCATCTTGCGGTAGGTGGCCCTGGCAAGGCCGATGATGGCCACCGCGTCGAGGGGGCTGCTCTTCACAAGCACGATGTCAGCCGTCTCCACCGCCACATCTGTGCCTGCGCCGATGGCGATGCCCACGTCCGCCTTTGCAAGGGCCGGCGCATCGTTCACGCCATCGCCTGTCATGGCCACCACGAGCCCCCGCCGCTGCACCTCCTCAACCTTCTCGGCCTTCTCATGGGGGAGGACCTCTGCGAAGTACTCGTCAAGCCCCAGCTCTTCAGAGACCCATCGCGCCACCTTCTCGTTGTCGCCGGTGAGCATCATCACCTTCACGCCCATGGCTTTGAGCATGGAGATCGCCTCCTTGGACTCTGGTCTGATGATGTCGGCCAGGGCGATGGCGCCTATAGGCTCTCCGTCGCCGAGCACATAGACCACGGTCTTGCCCTGCGAGCTGAGCTCCTCAACCCTTGCACTGGACACTTTGATCTTTTTCTCCCTGAGGTATCCGGGGCTTACCACCATGACCTTTTTGCCATCCACCTCTCCCTCGGCGCCCTTGCCAGGTATGGCCCTGAAGCCCTTAACAGGCTTTTTCTCCTCCACCGCTGAAGCTATGGCCTTTGCGATCGGATGCTCGCTGTGCGCCTCAACAGAGGCGGCAAGCCCGAGCACATCCTCTCTCTCAACACCTTTTTTCAAAGGCAGCACAT
>RFHW01000160.1 GCA_003695745.1 Methanobacteriota archaeon
CTCGTCAAAGAATATGATGCAGGGCGCTGCCTGACGGGCCTTTTTGAATATCTCCCGCACCGCTTTTTCGCTCTCGCCAACCCATTTGCTCATGACCTCCGGGCCTTTTATGGAGATGAAGTTGGCCTCAGACTCGTTGGCGGCTGCCTTTGCAAGGAGGGTCTTCCCTGTGCCAGGCGGTCCGTAGAGGAGCACGCCCTTCGGGGGTTTGATGCCCATGGCCTCAAAGGATTTGGGGTATTTTATGGGCCATTCAACCGCCTCTTTAAGGGTCTGTTTCACCTCCAGAAGCCCGCCCACATCGCTCCATGTGATGTCCGGGACCTCCACAAAGACCTCGCGCAGAGCAGAGGGCTCAACGGTCTTCAAAGCCTCAAGAAAGTCCTTTCTCGTCACCTCAAGCCTCTCAAGTATCTCAGGGGGTATGGACTCTTCCTCAAGATTGATATCGGGCAGGATCCTTCGAAGGGCGTTCATGGCCGCCTCCTTCACAAGGGCCTCTATATCGGCGCCAACGAAGCCGTGGGTGACCTCGGCAAGCTCGTTCAGAAAGTGGTCCAGCAGGATCCTTGTTACCTCATTCCGATCCTCCTCTGAAAGCCCGTCTATTATCTTACTTGCATCCTTCTCCTTCTTCTTCCCGGAGAGCGCCTCGATTATCTTGGCCCTCTTGGAGACCTCCCTCTGCAGCTTCTCAGAGAGCCTGGCTGTCTCCTCCAGTATCTCTTCTGATTCAAGGGCGCCATCCTCCTCTGTATGGGAGCGGCTGCCGCCGAGGAGCCTGTTCATCTCCATACCCTCGTTCTTTGGCAGCCATTCCAAGGCTGCCATAACCTCCTCCCTGCTCTTTCCGTTCTTTATAAGGTCCTCTATCCCCTGCAGGCGGTCCAGCCGTATACGGGCCTCCCTGTTCATCTCACGAAGCCTGTCCCGGACCACCTTCAGATCCGGATCAGGGGCGATGGGCATGCCACGTGTATGCACCTGAAGGATCTCCTTACGGCCGTTCTTGTCAGGCACGCCGATGACGATCTCACGGTCGAACCTGCCCGGCCTTCGAAGGGCAGGGTCAAGGGCGTTGGGCCTGTTCGTAGCCCCTATGACGATGATCTTGCCCCGTGTCTTCAAGCCGTCCATAAGCGCCAGAAGCTGCGCAACAACCCGGCGCTCCACCTCGCCCGTCACCTCCTCCCGCTTGGGGGCGATGGCATCTATCTCGTCGATGAAGAGGATGGAAGGCGCGTTCTCCTCGGCCTCCTGGAACATCTTGCGCAGGTTCTCCTCAGACTCGCCATAGAACTTGCTCATGATCTCAGGCCCGTTGAGGCTGATGAAATAGGCGTTGGTCTCGTTGGCCACGGCCTTGGCAATGAGGGTCTTCCCTGTCCCGGGCGGGCCGTGGAGAAGCACGCCCTTGGGAGGCTCGATGCCAAGCTTTTCAAAGAGCTCAGGGTGTTTGAGGGGCAGCTCGATCATCTCCCGGATCCGGGATATCTCCTCCTTCAAACCGCCGATGTCCTCGTAGGTGACGCTCGGTATGAGATGCTTCTCCATCTCGCTTGGCTTTTCCTTGACCACCACATGGGTGTTGGAGGTGATCTGCACGATCCCGCCTGGATTGGTCTGCTCCACATAGAAGGGGAGGGTGGTGCCCAGGATCCCGACGATGATCTTGTCGCCCTTCACAATAGGCCTGCCAAGGAGCCTTCTATTGATGAAATCGCCGAACCCTGCTGAGAACCTGATGGGCTGGGCAGGGGAGATGACCGCTTTTTTTGCCTCATGCACCGTGGCATTGCGGATGATCACCCTGTCGCCGAGGGAGACCATGGCGTTCTGCCTTATGATGCCGTCCATCCGCACGATGCCGAGGCCCTCGTCCTCTGCATAGGCCCGCCACACAATGGCTCCGGTGGACTTCTTGCCCACCACCTCCACGAAGTCGCCTGCAGCGATCTTCAGCTTGTTGCGTGTTGCCGTGTCAAGCCTCACGACACCTCTGCCCACGTCGTTCTTCAAGGCCTCTGTAACCTTCAGCTCCACTTCCATAGTAACCTTTTTCAGCCCTCACGATAAAAACTTTACTATGGCCTTGGGGAGAGCTTTTCACGGGAGACCTTTATCTTCTCAAGGGCCTCTTTGAAGTGCTTTTTCTTAAGCATCACCTTCTCAAGGTCCTTTTCCTTCTTCTCCACATACTCCCGTATGGCAAAGCCGGTGGCCTCCTTTATGACGGCGCTGATATCGGCGCCGCTGAAGCCTTCCGTCTCCTTCACGAGCTCTGCCACAGAGACATCCTTGTGGAGTGGCTTGCCCCTGAGATGTATCTTGAAGATGGACTCCCTCGCCTTTTCATCGGGCAGCGGCACCTCGATGATCTTGTCAAACCGCCCTGGCCTGAGAAGCGCCGGGTCTATGATGTCAGGCCGGTTTGTGGCTGCGATGACCACCACGTTGTTAAGCTCCTCCAGCCCGTCAAGCTCGGTGAGTATCTGGCTCACCACACGCTCCGTCACATGGGAGTCTGCGCCGAGGCCCCTTGCAGGCACAACGGCATCTATCTCGTCAAGGAACACCACTGAAGGAGAGGCCTGCCGCGCCTTGCGGAAGGTCTCGCGCACCGCCTTTTCGCTCTCGCCCACCCATTTGCTCAGGAACTCAGGGCCTTTGATGGAGATGAAGTTGGCCTCTGACTCGTTTGCCACCGCCTTTGCGAGCATGGTCTTGCCTGTCCCCGGAGGCCCGTGGAGGAGGATGCCTTTCGGGCTCTCGGCCTTGAGCTTCTCAAAGACATCGGGGTATTTGAGCGGCCACTCGATGCTCTCCTGAAGCTCTCTTTTTACCTCTTCAAGCCCGCCTATGTCGTCCCAGCTCACATCAGGCACCTCCACAAAGACCTCGCGCAGCGCCGAGGGCTCTACCTCTCTGTGAGCCTCCATGAAGTCCTTTCTGGTGACCACGATCTTCTCCAGCACCTCGGCTGGGATGCTTGTCACATCAAGGTCCATCTCCGGGAGCACCCTGCGAAGGGCCTTCATGGCCGCCTCCTTCACAAGCGACTCGAGGTCTGCGCCCACATAGCCGTGCGTTGACTCAGCTATCTCCTCGAGGTCCACGTCCTCGGCCAGGGGCACGCCGCGCGTGTGGATCTGCAGGATCTCCAGCCTGCCCTTCTTGTCAGGGATGCCTATCTCTATCTCACGGTCGAAGCGCCCGCCTCTTCGCAGCGCCGGGTCGATGGCGTTCGGCCTGTTCGTCGCGCCTATGACCACCACACTGCCCCGCTCTTTGAGGCCGTCCATCAGGGAGAGGAGCTGCGCCACGATCCTGCGCTCCACCTCGCCTGTGGCCTCCTCGCGCTTGGGGGCGATGGCATCTATCTCGTCGATGAATATGATGCTTGGCGCGTTCTCCTCGGCCTCCTGGAAGACCTTGCGCAGGTTCTCCTCAGACTCTCCATAGAACTTGCTCACTATCTCAGGGCCGCTGATGCTGTAGAAGCTTGACTCGGTCTCGCTTGCCACCGCCTTTGCAAGGAGGGTCTTCCCTGTGCCCGGCGGGCCATGGAGGAGAACACCTTTAGGCGCCTCCACACCGAGCCGCTCGAAGAGCTCAGGGTGCTTCATTGGGAGCTCTATCATCTCCCGCACCTTCTGGATCTCGTTGGAGAGCCCGCCTATGTCCTCATAGGCCACCTTCGGTATCTTTGACTCGATGACCTCCTCAGGCTTCTCAGAGAGCTCAAGCTTGGTCTGGGGGTAGACGATGACAGCATCGGCCCGCGGCTTGATATTGGTGACTATGAGCTCGTATTTGCGGCCCATCTGCCTTAGCTCGATGGAGTCGCCCTGCACAAAGACCCTGTTCATAAGGAGGTTGTGCTTGAGGTACTCCTCTGCCCCCTCGCCGAATCCAAGGGGCTGGGTGGGGGCAAGCCTGAGCTTCTCGGCCGGCTTGGCCTCGATCTTCCGGACCTTGACCTTGTCGTCGATGCCTGCGCCTGCGTTCTTCCTGATGGTGGAGTCTATCCTGATGAGCTCGCCGCCGGCGTCCTCAGGGAGGCCGCGCCAGAGCACGGCGGCGGTCCTTTTCTTGCCTGTTATCTCCACCACATCTCCTGTGGAAAGGCCCATGCTGTAGGCTACCTCAGGGTCGATCCTTGCAACACCTCTGCCCACGTCGCCTGACCGGGCCTCCGCTACTTTCAATTCCTTTGTTCCTTCCATAATCATGCATTCCTTTTACTCTACCTCTATCCTTCTCCCTTCCTTGAGCGGCTCCTTCAGCCGGGCCTTGATCTCCAGGACGCCGTTGTTATAGGTTGCCTTGGCGCTCTCAGGGTCTATCTCCATTTCAAGGGGGATCCTCTGATGGTATCTCCTTGTCTCTGTCTCTGCCTTCACCTCTATTGTCTCCTCTGTGGCGTCTATGGCTATGTCTTTCTTTTCAACGCCCGGCATCTCCAGGGTGACGATGGCCTCGTTCCTGTCTTTGTCGATGATCACGTCGTAGAAGGGCTCTCTTGTGTCTGTTGTGAGCTCTCCTGTGGGGTACGTCCGTATGTTGCCGAAGTGGCTGACCTTCGGTATCCCTTCAGGGCCGACGTGGACGGAGACGCCGTAATAGAAGGGGCCTTCTGTCTCTTTGTACTCTCCTCTTCTAAGCCTTTCAAAGAGGCTTTCGAAGACGTTATCCAGCTCCTCGAACTCCCTGAAGAAGTCGTCAAAGTGATTGATCCGTCTCATCCTATGTTCACCTCCTTTTAATAACTTTTTGTTACTATAACTCTCTCTAAACATAACAAACTAAAAAAATATTATAATGCCCCCGCGGAAAAACACCTAAACAAGGGAGGCATACAGGGAATCCAGCTCCTCACCCATCCTCTCAAGAGGATAATTCTCAGCAACAAAATCCCTGGAGGCCCGCCCCATAACTGAGAGACGCCCGTCCTCTGCAGCAACCCGGACCTTCTCTGCAAGAGAAAGAGGCGACTCAGGATCAGCGAGAAAACCGTTCCAACCATCCCTGATAATCTCTCTCGCTCCCGGAGAGGAGGCAGCGACAACAGGCGTGCCGCAGGCCATGGCCTCTATCATGGAAAAACCAAGGGTCTCAGACACAGAGGCATTGACATAGAGGTCCGCAGCACTGTAAAAACCAGGCAGCATGTGATTCTCCACAGCCCCATGAAAGACCGCCCTGCCATCAAGGCCCTGCGAAAGCCTCTGAAGACCCCTACGCCCCCGCCCGTTTCCACCCACCAAAAGGAGCTTGAACCTCTCATCAAGCATCTCCATTGCCCTGAGCAGGACATCAACCCGCTTATCCTTCCTGAACTGCCCCACATACAGCAAAAGCACATCATCCTCGTCAAAACCCATATCCACCTTCGTGGCAGCAGCCTCCCTGAATATGCCGAGATCTATGCCATAGGGTATGACACAGAGATCCTTAAAACCACGGGCCCTCAGCATTCTCCTCACCTCACGGCCAGGGACAACCACCACATCGCAGCTGTTGTAAAAGACCTTCATAAGCCTCCAGCCAAGGGCAAGGACAGCCCTCTTCTCAAAACCACCTCCAAAATAAAGCCTCACCTCAGGGAGAGAGTGAAAATGCCCAACCACCGGTATCTCACGGGCCCTCCCATAGAGCACACCCACATTCCCAAGAGGACCGGGCGTATGCACATGGATCAGGTCAGGGTTGAAACGCTGAAGATGAGAGAGAAAAGAATTGATCTTATAATATCTCCTGGAGTGGATAAGCCTAACATCATGGCCAAGGTCAGAGAGGACCTTTATGGAATTCCTGATGGCCTGCTCAGTCCCACCTATGGCATCGTAGGTGTCGGTGAGCATGGCCACCTTCACAGAGAATCCCTCCCTCACAACAGGGAACAGGAAGAATATAAAAAAGATAAAAGCAGAAGCGGAGGCTTGGAGCCCTAATACTCCATGTCTCCGCCCATACCGCCTTCGCCGCCAGGACCGCCGGCGCCGCCTTTGTCAAGCTTCGAGGCCGCGATGACATCGTCTATGCGAAGGATCATCACAGCGATCTCGCTTGACGAGTCAATGGCCTGCGTCTTCACACGCAGCGGCTCCACGATACCGGCCTTTGCCATGTCCTTTGTCTTACCGTCAAAGACATCGATGCCGGTGCTGGGTCCTTTCTTCTGGTTCTCAGCCCTCAGCTCCACGATCACATCGATGGGATCGAGCCCCGCGTTCTCAGCCAGCGCGCGGGGTATCACCTCTATGGCATCGGCATAGGCCTCTATGGCAAGCTGCTCCCTGCCTCCAACGCTCTTGGCATATTCCCTGAGGCCCTTTGCAATCTCTATCTCTGCAGAGCCGCCGCCGGCAACGACCTTCCTGTCCTCAATGGCGGCCGATACAACGCCAATGGCATCTTCAAGGGCCCGCTCAACCTCATCGACGATGTGCTCTGTTCCGCCCCTGACAAGTATGCTCACGGACTTGGGGTTCTTGCAGTCACGGACAAAGGTCATCTCATCGTCGCCGATCTTCACCTCCTCAACAAGGCCGGCAACACCGAGGCTGTCCTTTGAGAGATCATCCAAGGTGGAGAGGATCTTCGCCCCTGTTGCCTTGGCAAGCTTCTTCATATCAGACTCCTTCACCCGGCGCACGGCAAAGATGCCGGCTTTCGCCAGATAGTGCTGGGCGAGATCATCGATCCCCTTCTGCACGAAGAGGACATTCGCGCCTGAGGACTTGACCTTCTCCACCATGTCCCTGAGCATGCTCTCCTCTTCCTCGATAAAGGCCTGCAGCTGGTTTGGATCTGTGATGTTTATCTTGGCATCTATCTCTGTCTTCTTCACCTCAAGGGCGGAGTCCACAAGGGCGATCCTGGCGTTCTTCACACGCCTGGGCATGCCTGAGTGAACCCTCTCCTTGTCAATGACCACGCCCTTGATGAGCTCTGTGTTCTCGATCCCCTCGCCCTCCTTTTTCTCAAGCTTAATCTGGTCTTTATCCACCAGGACCTTCGAGCCCTCCTTCTCAGAGACAGCTCTCACAGCCTCCACAACGATGTCAGCAAGATGCTCCTTGGCCTTCTCAGCGCCTTTACCAGTCATGGCCGTCATGGCCACCTTCCTCAGCATCTCAGTGTCATCTACAGAGATGTCCGCAGCAATCTTATCTGCAATCTCCTTCGCCTTTGCCGCCGCAAGCCGATAGCCGCGGGCCACCACCGTGGGATGTATCTCCTGCTCGATAAGCTCCTCGGCCCGCTTCAAGAGCTCGCCTGCGATGACAACGGCTGTGGTGGTCCCGTCGCCAACC
>RFHW01000161.1 GCA_003695745.1 Methanobacteriota archaeon
ATGGAGACCCGGCCCCCAAACACAGAGGGGGTTGGGAAGGTGGACATGAACGACTGTGTGATAAACACCCTCAGGATGAGGCCGGACCGGATCATCGTCGGCGAGGTGAGGGGTCCTGAGGCGAAGACCATGTTCGTTGCCATGAACACAGGCCACGATGGATGTATGGGCACGGTGCACGCCAATGACGCAAAGGAGACGGTGACACGCCTTACGAACCCGCCTATGGAGGTGCCCCTCATCATGATCCCCGCCCTTGACATCATCATCATGCAGAACAGGTTCAAACACCCCACCAAGGGCAATATCAGAAGGATCACAGAGGTTGCGGAGATCGCAGGGATGGAGGAGGATCAGGTGCTCATGAACAGACCTTTCAAATACAACTCGAAGACAGACCAGCTTGAGGACACAGGGACCCCCAGCAGGCTCATGCAGGACCTTGCCGAGAGAGCTGGGATCACAGGGGAGGAGATGAACATGGAGATTGCAAAGCGGGCCATGGTCATAAAATGGCTCGTGGACAACAAGAAGAGGAGCCTTGATGAGGTGAAGTCCGCTATAATGGAGTTCAACAGGGACCAGGACGGGTTCCTTTCAAAGATAACATGAGGAGGTAAGATGATGGCAGAAGAGCTCAATAAACAGACCTTTGCCCTGGACCTTATGACAAAGGTTGATGTGGAGAGGCTTTCAGAGGAACTGGACTATCTGTCGCCGCCAAAGAGGATTAACATGTTCCTTGTGACGGAGGCGCTTTTTGACAGCACCCTTATCAGGGTCTTTGAGAACGGGTGGATCCGGGTCTATGTGGTGACGGAATCAGGCTCCTATGGCGAGGCCATGTTCAAGGCCACGGAGAGCCTCACCCACCTTCGCAGGATCATCAGCGATGTGAACAACACCCTCAAGACAAAGATCGATGTGGAGAAGGTGCTTGCAGGGATAAAACCCATTTCAGAGGAGCTTGCCATGTACGAGCTTCTGCTCCTTGACCTGGATTCGGCGCGGCCCAAGTACAAGAAGGATGCAAGCGCCACCTACTTCAGGATACTCCATCACTCCGCCCTTGAGAAATATCTGGGCGCCACCACGGCTGTGAAGATCCTCTACAGCACCGGGGAGGAGGCTGGACGGGTCTTTGCAAGCGTATATTCTGCAAAGGACCTGAAGGGATTTCTCAAGGGCCTGAAGGAGTTCATGGACAGGGAGAAGATCGCCGACATCGAGGTGGTCTCTGCAGATGACAGCACCATCAGGATCCGTAGCAATGAGAGCATGACCTCCGCCGGGATACCGCCTGTGGCAAGGCCGGTATGCCATCTGGAGCGGGGCTTCATCGCCGGCGCAGTCGCCGGATACCTTGGAAAGAACGTCTCCTCACAGGAAACCCGGTGCTGGGGTCTGGGAGACACCTTCTGCGAGTTCCTGCTGACCATCGGAGGCTGATAATGACCCTTCTCTATGACGAGTCCCATAAGGAGCCGAGGTTCGAGGACTATTACTCGGCCTTCTCACGGTATCTCACGAACCAGGGCGGTCGGGCCGATGTCCTTGGAGCAGCGCCCATCACCACAGAGCATCTGAAGGGCTATGACGTCCTCATGATATCCTTCCCCCAGGAGATGTTCAGTGACGATGAGATATCTGCCATCATGGACTTTGTGGCAGGCGGGGGCGGCCTCTTCCTCGTGGGCGAGGAGGGCGATTTCAACCACTTCAAAAAGAACCTCAACGCGCTGTCCACCAGGTTCGGCGTCACCTTCAACGATGATGAGGTCCTCGACCCCACAGACAGGATCGGCGAGTACTATTCCATAATCCACACCTTCGAGGAGCATCCCATCACCAGCGGTGTGGAGAAATTCGTCATCTACGGAGGCTGCTCCCTCAAGGTGGAGGGCAATGCCAAGGTCCTTGCCACCGGCGACGACGACTCATACTCCACAGAAGGCTATTACAAGGCAGGGGATTACCCGCCTGTGCTCTGCGCCCTTGAACACGGCTCAGGCAGGGTGGTCTGTGTGGGCGACGGCAGCTTCTTTCGGAACAACTTCATAAACGAGTTCAACAACAAGCAGCTCGCCCTCAACATCGTGAACTGGCTTTCAGGAGGGGAGGCAGAGACAGGGGCCGAGAAAGAGGATGTGATGAAGGAGATAGAGGAGCTGGAGCAGAAATATGATGAGCTGAACGCGCTCTATTCAGAGGGAAAGATAGACGACGATGAATACCGCCGGAAGGCAGAGGAATATGGGCAGCGCCTTGACCAGCTTGAGAGGAAACTGAAGGGATAAGGGCCGGTGCAAGTGTGATGGCCTCTGACATCAAACGCTCACTCCTGATTCTCTCTGCCGTCCTGCTCTATGGCACCGCCGGGTTCACATTCTTCGAGGGCATATCGCCGTTGAAGGCCTTTTTCTGGACTGTGATGACCATTAGCACAGTGGGCTATTATGGCGATGTCTCGCCGGTGACAAACGAGGGTTTTTTCATCGCCGCCACCTCAGTGATAGGCGGCCTTGGGACCCTGCTCTATATCCTGCAGAACGTCTTTGCAGGGCCGGCGCTTGAGATGAAGCTAAAGGAGGTTTTTGGAATGGGAGTAGAGATAAAAAAAGGCATATCAGGCCATACGATCGTATGTGGCTATGGGGTGATCGGGGAGCGGGTTGTTGAGGAGCTGGAGGCTGTGAAGAAGGATTTCGTTGTGATAGAGAGGGCTCCGGAACGGATAAAGGTCCTTGAGAGCCGCGGCTTCAAGTTCTTCAAAGGCGCCATACAGGGTGACGCAAGCCATGAGGACGTGCTGCGAGAGGCCTATATTGAGAAGGCAAAGAACCTTATCCTGACCTCAAAGGACGATGCCAACAACCTCTTCATCACCCTCACCGCTAAGAACCTGAACAGGGGGCTGAGGGTTGTTGCCAGCGCATCAGAGTCAGGGGCCATTAAAAAGCTCTATTTCGCAGGCGCTGACATGGTCATATCCTCACCTGAGATCGGCGGGATGCTCCTCGCCAACGCAAGCATACGGCCCAGCGTTGTCCTCTTCCTGCAGGACGCCATGACAGCCCTCGACGTGGGTGGCGTGGAGATAGACACGGTGAAGATACCGCGCAAATCCCAGTTCATCGGTAAGTCGGTGGGGGCCTGCGACTGCAAGGCCCTTACAGGAGCCCTTTTCGTGGGCATCTACCGCGACAACGAGGTGATCCCGAACCCGCCAAACGACATGGCAATAGAGGAGGGCGACGAGATAATCGTGCTGGGCAAAAAGGAGGAGATCGAGGCGGCAAAAAAGTTCTTCACAAGATAAACCAGCCAGCCCAGCGGCCTGCATGTTGCTCCCGTCGCTCCCGGCGAGCGCAACAACCACCTGATCGTGCGTCCACATACCGGTCCAGTGGTTGTATTTGACATAGAGCTTCAGGGCTCCGCTCTGCACTGAGCCAATCTCCTGCCATATCGTCTTCTTTAGACGACAAA
>RFHW01000162.1 GCA_003695745.1 Methanobacteriota archaeon
CCGCCGTGTCAAGGCGACGTCATAACCAGCTAGACCACGGGCCCTTTTTTTCTGTTGTTCTTCGCTGTCCATGCTCTTTAAGGTTTCCCTGGCACAGGCCCTGTTATATGAGGCCTTTTTCTGCCACCACTTTGAGGGTGACCCTCTCCTTGATCCTCTCCCCTTTTTCAGTGTCCACAACGATCTCTATCACATAGTTCCCGGGGACAGCCGTCTCTTCAAGGATCCCTGTGAAGGTGGCCACCCGCGCCTCTCCAGGCTTTAATGTGAAGGTCGTTCTCTCAGGTTTTTCGATTGAAAGCCCCTCTGTGTCAACAACGTCCACTGTGACGGTCTGGGTGGAGTTCCCGATGTTCTCAACGCTCGCCTCTATGGCTGCAGGCGTCCTTTTGGAGAGGCTTATCTGTGCCGGGTCCACATTGCCCCTCAGCCGTATGGAGCTTGTTGTCCCTATGGCGCATCCTGTGAGGAGAAGGGCCATCAGTAGGGCTGCCATTCCTTTGGCGTTCATGTTTCCCTCCCTTTGCCGTGATGGTAATATATTCCTTTTGGTCGATCTCAATAGGACCTTGATATGTGGAGTATGTGTCGTCCCTTGCCGCCGCAGTGGATGCACGGTCCTGATGCGCTCTCGTTGTTTGTGCCCAGAAGCTTGGCATTCAACACCTCTTCGATCTCAACGCCGCATTCCTTCTCTCCACACCATACGGTGCGGATTATGCCTCCCTTTTCCCTGAGGATCCTAGCTGCCTCTTCCAGTGTGGCTGCCTCTGTGATCATGGCCTTCAGCTCGTCCTCTGCCTTTTTCCTCATGCTCGCCTCCATCTCCCTGAGCGCTGCGGCTGCCGAGCCAGAGAGATCTCCCAGGGGAACGGTCTTCTTCTCGCCAGTGTCCCTTCGCACCAGCACGGCAGTGTCCTTCTCAGCGTCCCTTGGCCCTATCTCGATCCTGAGGGGCACACCCTTCATCTCCCAGTGATAGAACTTGGAGCCCGGCGTTCCCTCCCCCCTGTCCACATGGACCCGGAGGCCTTTGAGGGCCTTCTCTGCCTTCTCCACCGCCCTGAGAACCGCCTCCTCCCTGCCCTTGAAGATGATGGGCACGATGACGCATTGGACCGGGGCTATCTCAGGCATGAGCGAGAGTCCTTTGTCATCGCCGTGTATGGCTATGTGGGAGGCTATCACCCTGTCAGAGATGCCGTAGCAGGTTTGATAGGCGTGTTCCTGCTCTCCCTGGGTGTTTTCGAAGAGGATGTCAAAGGTCTTTGAGAAGTTTGTGCCAAGATTGTGTACGGTTCCTATCTGGAGGCTGCGGCCGTCTGGAAGCACCGTGTCAAAGGCGATGGTGTAGTCTGCGCCCGGGAACTTGTCCCAGTCAGGCCGCTTCGACACCACATAGGGTATCCCTAAGGTGTCAAAGAACCGTTTGTAGATGGATAGGGCCTCCTCTACCTGCCGCTCCGCATCCTCCGGGGTGGCGTGGGCGGTATGGGCCTCCTTGAAGGTGGTGATCTCCCTGAGGCGGATAAGGGGCCTGGTGGCCTTGGTCTCGTAGCGGAAGACGTTCACCACCTGATAGACCTTGATGGGCATGTCAGCATGGGAGCGGATCCAGAGGGCGAACATGGGGTAGATGGCGGTCTCTGAGGTGGGGCGCAGGGCGAGCTTCACGTTAAGGGGGGTCAGCCCTCCATGGGTCACCCAGTAGACCTCGTCTTCAAAGCCCTTCACATGGATGGCCTCTTTCATGAACTCCTCCTCAGGGATGAGAAGCGGGAAGAGGACCTCCTCATGCCCTGTCTCATCGAGAAGCCCTCTCAGTATCCGCAGCACATTGGCCCGCACCTTGAAGCCGTAGGGCCGCCACACATAGGTCCCCTTGATGGGGTACCGTATGTCAAGTATCCCTGCCCTGTCTATGATGTCGTTGAGCCATGTGCTGAAATCCTCTTTCTTCTTCAAAGGTCTCACCTTGGCAGCGCCAGGAGCAGGGAGTTCCGGGTCCCTGGTCCGAAGCCGAATATGAAGAGTAGGAACTTTATCATCTTATAATATAAATCTGACCCTTCCTCCTCGTCCCTCCATTTCTCAAGGAGATATAGGGCGCCCAGGACAAGGACGATCTTCAGCGGTATCATCACCGCCGCCGTGCCCGTTGCCCGCACAAGCATATCAGGCAGGAGATGCTCCTCGATGAAGCCGTATCTGTCCACACCGATGTATGTGGACGCGCCGTCAAGCATGTGGGCGAAGATGATGGCCACGTTCTCCACCTTGCGGAATAACCGTGTGGAGGCTGTGAAATTGGAGAGTATATATATGGTGGTTGTGAGTATGAGGGCGAGGATCAGCGGCTGGAGGGGCAGAAAGGGTTTTTCCAGCTCCAGCAGGAGCCTGTAAGAGAAATAGGCTGCCACGGGCGTGCCGGTGAGGACCGCTGTCTTCCAGTATGGGATCCCTCTCACCCTTTCCACGGCCACGCCAACGGCTATGAGGAAGGCCCCGAAGAGCGTGCCCGTAACATATATCCCCGGTGTCACGCTCCAGAGCTCGCTCATCCCGTAGACACCGGCATCTGCAAGGAGCCGAACAGCGATTGTGAATACCGCCACCGGCGCCGCTGCATAGAGGAAATAGCGGTCAAGGGCGATCCTTGTGAAGAGATATCTCTCAGAAAGCCACATTATGACGAGCAGGATGGCAAATCCAACGGCATAGTCCAGCGGCGTGTAAACAGCCATAGGAGGTGCATCACAGGTGGGGGTTTTAAACCTTTCCGAAAGGTTTTTGTACTATAAACCTTCCAGATGTTAAGGTTTTAAAAAACCATTAAAATAAGAGTGTGGGGATTGATATGGAGTTCTGCAGCCAATGCAAAAGCCTGATGGTTCCTAAAAACGTGGGGTCGAGGACCGTTCTCGTCTGCAGGGGATGCGGGCATGAGAAGAAGAAGGTGAAGGTTGGGGAGTACAAGATCACCGAGGAGTCCAGGAACAAGAAGCCTGATGTCATGGTGGTCGAGGAGGAGATGAAAAAGGACATTGAAGAGCAGCGCAGATACATGGAGGACCTCTACGGCGTCGGGGGGGATGGCGACTTCGAGGAATAGACCTGCTATCCCCTTTTGAAGGCCGCCCTGTAACTTGAGAGCAGGCCTGAAGGAACATCTTTCTCAAGTGGGGCCCATGTCCGCCGCCGCTCCTCCAGCACGTCTTCATCCACCAGAAGATCCAGCCTCCGCTCCCTGAGGCTTATCCTGATTTCGTCGCCGTCTGCCGCGAGGGCTATGGGGCCGCCGAGATAGGCCTCGGGCATGACATGGCCTATGGATATGCCGCGGGTGGCGCCGCTGAAACGGCCGTCTGTGACCAGGGCTATATCTGCGTCAAGGCCCAGGCCGCTGATGGCAGAGGTGGGGTAGAGCATCTCCCTCATGCCCGGTCCGCCTGCAGGGCCCTCGTAGCGTATGACTATGACCGTCCCCTTTTCAAGGTCGCCCTTCTTGATGAACTCTGTCGCATCCTCCTCGCTGTCAAAGACCCTGGCCACGCCTGTGAAGGGATCGGCCACATCCTTTGAGACGCCGCTCTCCTTGATGACGGCCCCTCCCGGGGCCAGGCTGCCCTTCAGTATGGCGATGCCGCCGGTGGGGGAGTAGGGCCGCTCAACAGGGTGGATCACCTCCTCATCCACGATTGCTGCCTCAGGCCAGGTGTCGCCGTGAACGGTGAGGGTGTCCACAACAGCACCTTTCCTCTTGAGCTCTGAGATGACGGCCGGGATGCCGCCGGCCCTGTCAAAGTCTATCATCATATAGTCGCTTGAGGGCGCGATCTTCACGATGTTAGGGGTCCGCCGGCTGATATCGTTGATCCTCTCAAGGTCGAAGGCAAAGCCTGCCTCCCTGGCGATGGCCGGGATATGGAGCACCGTGTTGGTGGAGCCGCCAATCGCCATGTCCACGGCAAAGGCGTTCTCAAAGGCCGTCTCATTCATGATCATCCGTGCTGTGACGCCCTCTTTTATGAGCTCCATTATCCTGCGGCCGCTCTCAGTCGCAAGCCTGCGTTTCCTCTCATGCACGGCGTGGGCGGTGGCGCAGCCGGGGAGGCTCATGCCCAGTGCCTCGGTGACACAGGCCATGCTGTTTGCGGTGTAGAGGCCGGCGCAGGAGCCGGGGCCTGGGCAGCAGCTCCGGATGATGCTGTTATACTCCTCCTCTGTTATCGCTCCTCTGGCGAACTGGCCGTCTGCCGCGAAGGCGTGGTGGATGTCCACACAGGCCCCTTTGTGCTCGCCTGGCAGCATAGGGCCGGCGGTGACGAAGATGCTTGGCAGATCAAGGCGGGCCGCTGCCATGAGGAGGCCGGGCACGTTCTTGTCGCAGGCGGCGAGGAAGACGATGCCCTCGAAGATGCCGTGGGCCCGTATCATGTCCTCCACGGTGTCGGCGATGAGCTCGCGGGAGGGCAGAGAGTATTTCATCCCATCATGGCCCATGGCGATGCCGTCGCAGACACCGATGACCGGGAACTCAAGGGGCACGCCGCCCGCCTCTCTGACACCGTTCTTCGCTGCCTCGGCAAGCTCGTTCAGGTGGATGTGACCCGGCACGATCTCGTTGAAGGAGTTCACCACAGCCACGATGGGCCTGTCTATCTCCTCATCGTCAAGGCCGATGCCATATAGCAGCGCCCTGGCGGCCGGGAGGTTTTTAACATCACTCGGTTTCATGGCTACAGATAAAAGGGCTCATGGGTTATAAATCTAATCGAGCCATCAGCCCGTCAACAGCTTTCGCATCGTGTCAAACCTCACGTCAAGGCCGCTTAGGTTCCGGGTGTAGAATGCGCA
>RFHW01000163.1 GCA_003695745.1 Methanobacteriota archaeon
ATATTTATCTACCCAAGGGCCAATATATTCTTGATGACCGGAAAAAGACTTGGCCTGAACTCCCTTGTAGCGCTCATGGCAGCCATAGCCCTTCTGCCCCTTGCAAGCGCCTCGAGCACGATCTTCTATGACAACTATGGTGTTGCCGTTGGCTGGACCATCGGTTCAGGCGATGACTCATTCTCATGCTTCAAAGTAGGTGGCTCCTGGGATAACAGATGGTGCACCACCAGGCCAACCCCGGTGAAGATGCTTCCTCTTCAGCAGGGGAGCAATTATTGTGGACAGGCCCTGATGCAGGCCTTCATCCCAGAGATGAGCCAGTACAGCCTGAGAAAGGAGCTTGGTAAGGCGAGGAGCGCAGACACGTACTGGAATGATTTTTACACAGTCTTTGACAGACATGGTGTGTCCTATCACTGGGGCGAGGTCACCGGAGACAATACACCAGTCATAGTGGGCGGATATATGAAGAACCATGTTATTTTGGTGCTGGAGAAGATAAACGCCACTGATTATGCGGTTTTTGACCCTGCAATCGGGCTTACCTTTGTCCCTGCAGCGGATCTTGAGAGTTGGAGCGGTCTGGTCATTGATGAGGCATAAGAAGATCTCATTCCGACTGATAGATCATTGGGCCTTCTATCCTCTTATGTTTGTAGCCTCCCTAATCTCTTTTCAAAGGAGTGGAAATAGCTCTGGGATCAGATGAAGTTTATCAACCGTACAGGGCCGTCATTTTTCCCTGATCCTCTTCTCAATCTCTTTTCGTTTCTTTTTTAGCTCATCCAGTTTAAGCTGCTCCGATGCAATGGCTTCTTTTGCAACCTCTATCTCATAGGGCTCATCGATCCCTTTAAGACCCTGCTGAAGGGTTTCTAAAAGGCTCTCATGAAGCCATTCTGCCTTGACAATGTCCGTGTACTCCTTGAACAAGCTGTCAGCACCTGCACCGGGAGCTGCCTCGTTTTCAGACAGCCTCTGCAGCCGCGAGAGTATGAGATTGACTTTTTCTATAAGACTTTGCCTGGTAAAGGGCTTTTGAATGTAGTCAATGAGCTGCTCAATGTCAGGTCTTGCCACAGTTTCAGGTGTTAAGCTCTTTGCTGTGAGCATGGACACAGGGACATCCCTGAGGTGTTCCTGTTCCCGGATCCGCGCAAGGGTCTCCCAGCCGTCAAGACGGGGCATCATGATATCCAGGAGTATGAGGTCTGGCTTCTCTTCTTTGAGCATCTCCAGCGCCTCCTCGCCGCTTGCGGCTCCCAAAACCACATGGCCCTCTTTTTTCAGCACAGTCCTAACTAGGGTTATAATGCCTGGCTCATCGTCCACGACCAGTATTCTGCCCATTGTCAATCTCCTTCTGCCGCTACAGGTAGTGTGAAATGGACTGTTGTCCCTTCTCCGACAGTGCTTTCAGCCCATATCTTGCCGCCATGGGCAGCTACAATGCTCTTGCTGACAGCAAGGCCCAGACCTATCCCTGAGTACATCCTTGTTGAGGTGGCGTCCACCTGATAGAGGGGGGCAAATACTATATCAAGTTTGTCCTCCGGGATGCCTATTCCGTTGTCAGAGACGCTGATCCTTACACTGGAGCCTTCTTTCCTTGCTGCAACTGTTGCCAACCCACCTTTTTCCTTGCTGAATTTTATGGCATTCCCAAGGAGGTTTTCAAAGACCCTCTCCAGCGCAGCAGGGTCGCCCCTTATCTTGGGCAAATCATTGGCCAGGGACATCTTGATCTTAACACCACGTTCTGCAGCATTCTTTTCAGCCTTTTTCACTATGGAGGGGACAAGCAGTGTCAGGTCCACAGGCTCAGGTTTTAACTTGTATATGCCCCGGTGTATATCCACAGCGCGAAGGAGGTTTTCAATATGGTCATTCAATCGTGTCACTGAGTCCTCCATCATGGAGAGGATATTTTCAAACTCCTCCTTATCTAACTCCTCAGACCTGATTATCTCAAGGGATGTTTTTATAATGGTCAGGGGCGTTCTCAGCTCATGGGAGACATTGGATATGATGTCGGTCTTCACGCGATCAACATCTTTTAGCTCCTGATGGGCTTTTTCCAGCATTCGATAGGAATCCCTGAGGTCTTCAAGGATGTTCAGCACAGCGAGCCTCTCCCGCTCGTCCAGCCTTTTAGGCGCTTTCACTTTTTTCCAGCTCCTGTATCTTCTTTTCCAGCCTTTTTATCTTCTTTTTAAGCTCCATCATCTTGAGCTCCCTTTCGATTACAACATTATACCATCTTTCAAGCTCCTCAAGCCTGTCGTGTATCACGCTCTCGGCAAGCTTTCGCTCAGTAATATCCCTGATAACGGCTGTGAAGGCGTTTTCACCATCGGGGCTCACTGATGAAGACAGGGAAAGCTCCACTGGTATGATCTCTCCATCCTTTCGTCTTGCAAAGGTTTCCACGGTCTTCCCCATAAAACGCCCCTTTCCTGTCTTGAGAAATCGTTCCATGCCCCTTCTGTGTCTGTTCTTATATCTCTCCGGTATGATGAGCTCAACCGAGCTCCCAAGGGCCTCATCCTCAGAGTATCCAAAGACACCTGTAGCTGCTCTGTTCCAGAGGATTATTCTACTCCACTTATCTATTGAGATTACAGCGTCTGTCAAAGACTCAACAAGGCTCCTGTAGCGTTTTTCGGACGCTTTCACAAAATCCTCCATGTTCTTTCTCGCCACCACGCCAGCCAGATGGGAGGAGAATATTTGAAGGGTCTGAAGGTCCTTGGAGGTTATCTCCCGGTTAGTGGCGGCACCGAGAACACCTATAACTTTGTCATTGAAGACTAAGGGGACCCTGAGGGCCCTTTTGAACCCTACGATTTTCGCAACCGCTGGAGCAAGCTTCTTGAGCTTCCGATCATCTGTGAAGTCCTCGAAGAGCCGCACCATATCCTCAAGCACAACTGGAGAGCCTTTGTCTATGACCTCTCTGAAAGAGCTTCCCTCAAAAAGGGGTATCTTGAAACCAATCACTGACTGTCCAATGAGCTTTTCAACAGCCGATTTTATGGATGGTTTGATGTGGAGACTCACATATCTCAGAGTGTTTCCCTCCTCCAGCAGGAAGATGTCACAGGCCTGGTATTTGAATATCCTGGCCACGCCGTCAACCGCTATCTGGAGAACTTCCTCCAATGGCGAGCCCTGGTTCACAGCTTCATTGACATCTCTCAAAAGCTTCAGGACCATCTCACGCTCACTGTATTCAGTGACATCTCTGATCGTGTGGACAATGAAATCCACCTCACCTTTATCGTTCAGCACAGGGGCGGCTGTGAACAGAAAGAAACCCCTGCCCAGATTCGGCTCTTCATTCACTATGGATATGGCTTTTTTCCTCTTAAGGACCTTCATATGAGGACATGTCGTTGGTGGAGAGGTGCGCCCATGCACAACTTCATAGCATTTTCTTCCAATAACGCCAGAGGCATCCTCCCCGGTGATATTTAGAAAAGCTTTGTTGACCCAGAGGATGTTATGATCGCTATCAAGTATGAAAATCCCATCGTCTAAGGCGTTGAGCGCCTTTATCCTCCATATCCGATCTTCCCATGATCGACCTCACCATCTCTCCCAAGAGTGTGATATGATGTAATCTAGTTTTAAAATTATTTATAATTAACCTTCACACATCTGTCCCTCGCACCAGCAAAAACAAGAAGAGAGGGGATTCTTAATAGTAGCACATATAAAGGGTGGGAAAGCATCAGATATATATCATGATTGATAAACTCCTGGAATTCCTTGCAGAGGACCTTGGAAGGGGCGATGTAACCACTGAGAGCCTCTTTCCACAGCCCGTGCCTGCGAAGGCCCGGATCATCTCTAAAGCGGAGGGTGTGCTCGCCGGTGCTGACGAGGTGAGGATCCTTCTCGACCATTTCAAGCTCGCCCACCGGTTCAGGCTGGAAGACGGTGCCCATTTAAAAACAGGGGATCTTGTGGTGGAGATCGAAGGCGATATCAGGGAGATGCTGAAGGTTGAGAGGCTCCTTCTGAACATCCTCGGCCGCATGAGCGGGATCGCCACGTTGACATGGAGGCTGGCAGAGGTCTGCAGGCCCTATGGCGTGAGGGTCATGGGCACCCGCAAGACCACGCCGGGGTTCAGGGTGTTTGAGAAGCGGGCCATCGAGATAGGCGGCGGCCTCCCGCACCGGATGGGCCTCTATGACGGGGTTCTCATCAAGGATAATCATCTGGCATTCAGGGGTGTAAAGGAAGCCGTTGAAGAGGCGCGGCTGAAAAACCCTGGGAGAAAGATCGAGGTTGAGGTCTCCACAGCTGAGGATGCGGCTGAGGCCGCCAGCGCAGGGGCCGGGATCATCATGCTTGACAACCTCTCGCCTGGCGATGCCAGAGAGGTGATCGAGGCGCTGGAGAGACAGGGGCTCCGACGGGCCGTTGAGATCGAGCTTTCAGGCGGGATAACCGCCGAGAACATAGAGGAGTATGCAAAGACCGGTGCCGACTACATCTCCCTTGGCTGTCTCACCACAGGGTCAGGGTGGCTGGACTTCAGCATGAAGATCGTCCGCTGAGAGGGGGGTGTCTCATCCAAAGAAGACCTTGGCAATATTGTAGAGCTCCATGTCAACGGTGCGTGTCTCAGCCGTGGCCTCGCTGAGGTCAACGGGCACTATTTTATCGCCTCGCAGGGCGGTCATCTTCCCAAATCTCTTCTCATGAACGAAGTCAATGGCTGCGATGCCATACCTCGTTGAAAGCACCCTGTCAAAGGCAGATGGTGTGCCGCCCCTCTGGATGTGCCCTAAGATCGTGGCCCTCGTCTCAATACCGGTACGCTTCTCTATCTCCTCTGCAAGCCGGTTCCCGATGCCGCCGAGGCGCACGTGGCCGAACTCGTCTTTTTCCCCTGAGAGCGTCGCCACCTCGGACTCGTCTTTGAACCTGCAGCCCTCGGCAACGACTATGATGGAATACTGTCTGCCCAAGGCCTTCCTCTGGTTTATGAGCTTACAGACATACTCCAGGTCGATAGGCTCTTCAGGTATCAAAACCACATCCCCGCCCCCTGCGATGCCGGCGTAGGTGGCTATCCAGCCGGCATGACGGCCCATCACCTCCACAACGATGGCGCGGTGGTGGCTCTCGGCCGTGGAATGAAGCCTGTCAATGGCCTCTGTCGCCGTCTCAACAGCGGTGATGAATCCAAAGGACAGGTCTGTCCCGCTCAGATCGTTGTCAATGGTCTTTGGCACCCCCACAATGTTCAATCCCATTTCGTATAGTCTGGCTGCAGCACCCAGGGTGTCATCGCCGCCGATCGCAATCAGGGCATCCAGCCCCAGCTCACGGTAGTGTTTCACGGCCAGCTCCAGTGTCTCAGGTGACTTGCCGGGGTTTGTACGGGAGCTCCCAAGGATCGTGCCACCCAGATGGAGGGTGCCCCTGATCGAGTCTTTATCCAGCTTCACCGTGTCCAGCTCAAGCAGCCCCTTCCACCCATCCTTTATGCCCACAAAGGAATATCCATAGGCGTCCACGCCTTTCCTGACTATGGCCCTGATCACTGCGTTGAGCCCGGGGCAGTCCCCGCCTCCGGTCAATATCCCTATGAGTTCCTTCATATTGCTCTTTACCTATCCATCATCCCCGTATATCCTCATAGCTTCATCCGGGTTTTTATCGTCAAAGGTGATGGCCGAGATTGCGTTGCACATCCTCACAGCCTTTTCCAGCGGTTTTTGATGTATGTTTCTGCCTGTGGCGTTGCCACAGGTCCCGCCGATATGGATCTGCTCATAGAGCCTTTTGAAAAAGGCATAGGGGTCCTGGGCAGAGCCTCCGGCGCAGACCACCTTGGTTTTCCCGGCTGCAAGCGTCGCTTCTTTCAGCAGCGCCGGGTCCTCCACACCGTCTTTCTTGGGAGGGTTCACCTTCACAAAGTCAGAGCCAAGGCACGCTGCAACACCTGCTGCCCCGGCTATCAGATGAGGGTCTCTCTCATCAGGCACGGCCTTCCCACGGGGATAGATCCAGAGCACGGTGATCAAACCCTGCCGGTGCGCCTTGAACACTGCCTGCGAAGCCTCTGCGAGCATGATGTCCTCATATTCGCTGCCGAGGTAGATGGTGTAGCCTATGCCAAGGATGTCCAGCCCCGAGGACTCTCTGAAGGCCATCACATCATCCACATCCACGAGGAGGCGGCTCAAAGGGTCCTTCTGCCCTGTCTTAACCAGATTGGTCTTGGAATTCAGCTTCACCAGATAGGGGACCTCAGGATAACTGGGGCCGAACCTTGAGATAAGGCCGAGCTGGGTTGCAAAGACGCCGATCCTCGCCTTCGATGCGATTTCAAAGAGATGGGCCGGGGTGGCGTCGTCCTCGGAGATGCCCTCGCCGTAGAAATCCCTGTTCAGATGCTCGATCTTCTGGTCCCCGGCAAAGAGCATGAGCCGGCCTGTGTTGTGGGTGGCCTTCAACAGGTTCTCAACATATCGGTCGCGGTTTTCAGGCAGCACCGAACCGGGAATCTCAACATCCATCTCTTCCAGCCTTCTTAATCCACTGTCACGGTTCTACCATTTATCTTTTTCCAAAAACCATCTGATTCATTTGGGTGCGGAGGATTCTGGTCAGAGCCTAAAGCCGCGCCTTTGCAGCTTCAAACCCTTTCTTTGCCATATCTTTCAGCCTCTCCAGGCCTTTTTTATCCTTCGCCTCAACGGCAGCCCTTATCTTTGGAGAGGTGTTCGATGGCCGCAGAAGTATCCAGCCCTCCTCAAGGTTCACCTTCACACCGTCTGTGAGGTCCAGCTCCAGCCCCTGCTCCCTGAAGCCCTTTACAATCTCCTCCATCACCTTGAACTTGATCTCCTCCGGGCAGGTGAAGTTCAGCTCCTCATAGGGGTAGCTCGGCATCCCGTCAACGATCGTCGAGAGAGGCTCCCCCTCTTCGGAGAGTATCCTCGCCACCTGAAGGGTTGCAAGGATAGGGTCATCAAAGACATAGAACTCGGGCATGAAGATATGGGCGCTCGTCTCAATGGCGAGGAGGGCCTTGTGCTCTTTAATGGCCTCAGCCACGAAGACATCGCCCACACGCACGCGCCTGACGGTGCCGCCGAGGCGCTCTATCTCCTCCTCCATGATCATGGAGCAGCTCACGTTGCAGACCACCACCCCCGGTCCCTTTCTCTCCATAATATCCCTTGCAAGGAGGATGCCTATCTTCTCGGTGGCAACGGTCCTGCCCCGGTCGTCCACGAACATGGCCCTGTCCGCATCTCCGTCATAGCCCACGCCAAAGTCTGCTCCGGAGTCGACAACCATCTTCTTCAGGGCGCCGAGGGTCCTGTCATTGGGCTCTGAAGGCCGGTTCGGGAACCTTCCATCAGGCGCTTCATTTATTGTGATGGCCCTTGCGCCAGCCTCTTTCAAAACCAAAGGAGCGGCATGATATGCTGCGCCGTTCCCGATGTCAAGGGCTGTTGTAACAGGCTCCTCAATCCTGATCCGGTCCAGCAGATAATCCCTGTATTCATTCACGGTCTCCTCTGCGTCGATGGCGGTGACAGAGCCTATACCATCCCACCGGGCCAGCCTGTGGCCTCCTTCAAGGGCGATGTCCCACACCCTCTCATTCTCCTCCGTGTATCCTGTGCCATCCCCGCGCCGCAGCCTCACACCATTGTACTCAGGCGGGTTGTGCGAGGCCGTCACATAGGCCCCTGCCTCAAAATCGCCGACCATGGTCTTGAAGTTCGCCACAGGTATGGGCACAAGCCCGGTATCCACCACGTCCACGCCGGTGGAGAGGAGCCCTGAGACAAAGGCGGACTCCAGCAGCTCGCTTGTGACACGCACATCCCTGCCCACAAGCACCCGCCCCCTGCCTTTAAGATAGGTGCCGAAGGCCATCCCGATCCCTGCCATGACATCGGGCGTCAGATCCCGGTTCACGATCCCCCTCACATCATAGGCCCTGAAGATGTGTCTGTCCAGCATGGCTCGCCCACCCTCTATGCCCCGAATTTCTCTGACCTGTTCATCAGGTCCAGCAGGATGTTCATGATGTCTGTGCCCCTGATCCTGCAGAGCCCGCCCTTGGCAGCGGCACGCTCCGAGAAAAGAGAGACATCATCGGTACGCACCTCCGGCCCTGCGATAACAAGGGGCACCGGGTCTCCGCAGTGGTCTTTTCTCGTGATGGATGACGTGTGATCGGCCATGATGGCAAGGTAGTTCTCCTCTGCAAATCCGCGGAAGGCTGCGGCGGCCCTGTCTATCTCCTCTATAACAGCGATCTTTCTGTCCGGGTCTCCATCGTGGGATGCGTCGTCTGCAGGTTTTATGTTGAGCAGGACGAAGTCATAGTCCTCTGCGGCCTCCAGAGCCATTGCTCCAAGCTCCTCTATGGCGGTGTCCGGCTCTGCCCCGAGGACATCCAGCCCGCAGAACCGCCCCACGCCGCGCACAAGCCCCACCGTTGATATGCACCCGCCTTTAAGCCCGTATCTTTCTTTGAAAGGGGTCAGGGAAGGCGCGACGCCTGCGCCGCGTAGCAGAATGGTGTTGGCAGGTCTCTCACCCCTCTTTTCCCTGTCGCGGTTCACAGGATGGGCCTCAAGAATCCTCCGGGCCTCCATCAT
>RFHW01000164.1 GCA_003695745.1 Methanobacteriota archaeon
GTCTCACCCTGATGGTGCATCTGTCAAGGGCCTTTATCCCTCCGAAGCTTTTCTCAACCTTTTCAACGTGCAGCATATCTCTCACCGAATACGCCCTGAGGGCGATAGAGCATGAGGATTATGAGGAGCAGGCCCACGAGGATGAGCCTCGCCGCCGCTATCCTGTCAGGTGTGAGGGGCAGGAGCAGGAAGTCCTTGAGGAAACGGGTCCCCTCGAAAAATGCGATGAGTATGAGGGCGCCAAGCAGCGCCCCTCTGTTGCTGCCGCTGCCTCCGAGGACCACCATGATCCACACATAGAATGTCTGGATGGACTCATACTGCTCTGGGCTGACGAAGGTGATGAAGTGGGCGAAGAGGGTGCCTGCAGCGCCTGCCGTCACAGAGCCGAGCACAAGGGACTGGAGCTTGTATCTGAAGACGTTCTTTCCCAGGGCAGATGCCACGTCCTCATCCTCCCTTATGGCCTTCAGCACCCTTCCAAAGGGGGATCGGACCAGCCTCTCAGAGAAGAGATAGACCGTGGCAAGGGCGGCAAGGGCCAGCGCCAGGTAGAAGGTGCTGTAGCTCTCCTGGAAGAGACCTCTCAGGGGCTGGGGTATCCCGGGTATGCCGAAGGGTCCTCTGGTGAGCCACGTCTCATTCAGGAGCAAAAGCCGCAGGATCTCCGCAAAGCCCAGCGTCACTATGGCCAGGTAATCTGCCCTGAGGCGCAGCGTGGGGATGCCCACGAGAAGACCTGCAAGCCCTGCAAGGACCATGCCCACGAGGAGCCCTGTGAGGAACCCGTGGCCCCCTGTGGTCAGTATGGCCGAGCTGTAGGCGCCGATGGCAAAGAAGGCCACATAGCCGATGTTGATGAGGCCTGTGTACCCCCAGATGATGTTCAGCCCTATGGCAAGGATGGCGTATATGCACCAGAAGGTGAGCATGGCAATGAGGTAGTCGTAGACCGCCATTCCCTTCATCGCCTCCCGAAAAGCCCTTCAGGCCTGAGGAACAGTATGGCTATCATGATGGCAAAGGAGACGGCCGGCTTGTAGTGGGCGGGGATGACAATGACGCTCAGCTCCTGTGACATGCCGATTATCATCCCCCCTGCGATGGCGCCGTAGGGGTTTCCAATGCCCCCCAGTATGACCGCCGCAAATATGGGCAGGAGGAGGCTCCATCCCATGATGGGCTTGATATGGGTGTCAAGGCCGAGCATTATCCCTCCTGTGCATGCCAGCGCAGCCGCTATCAGCCATGTGCGGGTTATCACCCCCTCCACATCTATCCCGCTCACCTCTGCAAGGTCGGTGTTGTCTGCAGCCGCTCTCATGGCCTTCCCGAGACGCGTGTAGGTGAGGAGATAGTGGACGAGGAACATGAGAAGAAAGACAGAGACGAGTATCCAGAGCTGCACGGCGGTGATCCTCAGGCCATATATCTCCATGCCCTCCTCAACGACGTATCCATAGGTCCTGATCGCGTTGCCCCAGAGCAGGATCACAAGGTTCCTGAGAACAAAGGCCACGCCTATGGATGTTATCAGGAGCGGTATAAGCCCGGCGCGCCTCCTCCTCATAGGACGCCATACCATCCGGTCTATTGCCACTGCCATGGCGGCGGAGCTTGCTATGGCGGCTGCAAAGGCAGCGGGCATGGACATCCCCAGGGTGACGCTGTAGAGATAGGCGAGATAGGCCCCGATGGTGAGGTAGTCGCCGTGGGCGAAGTTGGCAAGGCGCAGGATGCCGTAGACAAGGGTGAGGCCGATGGCTGTAAGGCCGATTATCCCGCCCAGTATAAGTCCGTTCACAACATACTGCAGAAGCCCTTGCATGCACTGGTATGTTGGGGCCACAGCTATTTATTATTTGTTCAAATCCAGCTGAAGCAAGATTAATATACCCCGCCTGCGCTAATATTATATCAGAATGGACAGGAAAGGACAGCTTTTAACGCTGGATATACTGCTGGCCCTTGTGCCCCTCACACTGGTCCTCGCATATTCAGCCTCGGCCATGACAGGCGTGGTGAACCAGATTCAGGGCTACGCCTATACCTATGACACCCAGAGGATCGCCCTGGATGCGGCAGACCTCCTTCTTAAAAGGCCGGGCGAGCCGGTGTTCTGGGACAACACAACAGTGACAACCGTTGGATTCGCAAGCGTTGACAACAACTTTGTCTACAACCATATCCTGAACTTCACCAAGATGGGGTATCTCTATAATGGCACCGGCTCGCAGGCTGTGAAGATGGCCCTCTGGAATGTGAGCCATGGCAGGAACATCCTCATCAACGTCTCTGCAAGCGACCCCAGCTATAACATGCGTGTCATGGGATACACCGATGGCACAGGCACATGGACGCTCACCACCGATGACGCCACCATCGACTCCGCCCTTGCCAACGCATCAAACCTCTATGTGGTGGAGAGGATCGCAAGGATAGGTGTGCCATTGGGCGGTGGCGCCGTGTCCATCACCCCTATCTGGAATTACACCGGCAATGATATTATCCAGTCCTCGCCCACTATCGCTGATATTGACTGCGACGGTCAGAAAGAGCTTGTCGTGGGTTCTAACGCGAATCTCTCAGGCGGCGATGGCGGTGTTATGGCCTTCGAGGCCAATGGGACGAAGATCTGGGAGTACCCATCTGGCAAGGCCTATACAAGCAGCCCTACCGTCGTGGACCTGGACGGTGACTGCGGGCTTGAGGTGGTTATTGGAGAGTCGCCCTGCCCGGGAGAAGGTAAATGTGCTGCTTCAAACATCACTGCCGTGGATCAGGACGGCTCTTTTATGTGGAGCTGGACCATGAAAGATTCCACATGGAACGCCCCCTTGGCTGCGGATGTTGATTATGACGGGCAGGTTGAGATTATCGTAGGTGCGATGCAGGGGGCTGATGCAGATTTAGGCATTTATGATGCGAATATATATGTCTTGAACGGGAATAATGGGACCATAGACTTTACCTTGTCCACATGCACCTGCGCTGACTCTGCCTATCCGGCGTACTGCGCCGCTGAGGTGGGAATACCCTGCGACGACAAGTCAAGGAACAAGGGCGGGCAGCTGATAGCGGATCTCGATGGAGACCCCTCTAACGGCCTTGAGATCGTGGGCAACACCTGCAACGAGTATATATTCGCCTTCCATGCTGGGAATCCAAGCGCAGGTTCAAGCCCCAGCCTCTACTGGAGATACGGGCCCACAGGCAAGCACTTCCATGCCGCTCCCGCTGCCGGCGACATAAACA
>RFHW01000030.1 GCA_003695745.1 Methanobacteriota archaeon
GAGGGTGACATCATGCTTTATCCTCAGGCCCTCGTCCTCGCACTTCTTCTCCTTAACAGATACCGCCTCCCCGTCCACATAGACCCTGAGCTTCCCATCCCTGATCTCATATACTATCCCCTTTTCACCTGCTCCGGCTATGTCTGTGAAGCGATAGGTCTTTGTGATGTTCTCGTTGTTCCACTCCCCGATGTTGCAGGTGGATTCTCTGAAGGGTCTGAATCCCCTGCCAAGGTCATCTATCTTCTTCCTCCTCTGGCCTTTTATGAGGGCAAGACCGTCAAAGTCCAGCGACACCTCAATGTCATAGATCTTCTCTGTTCCGTTGTTGTATATGATGGGGAGGAAGTCAAAGGGCGAGTCCTCATAGACCTTTATCTCATCTGGCTGCTCAATCCTCAGATCCGGGCGGGTGTAGGTGAAATTGCCTGACGATGCGAAGGAGACGTTCCTCAGCTTTTTCGTGCACACACCAACAGAGGCCCCCTCTATATCTGTCTCGTTCAGCGAAAGGGGATCTATGTCAGAGTACTGCACCTCTGTTGTAATATCTATGTCGCCGCTGCCGGAGGGCTGCGCCACATAGGTGTATGAGACGGTCTCACCGGGCATGAGACTCCCGTTCCATGAGGTGGTGCCATTGTGATCCACACCTGTGAACCTCTCATAGGAGGTTATGTCCCTTGCAATGGTGTTCCCCATGTTTGTAATCTCAACGGTGATCTCAGCGGTCCTGTTCAGGACCACCTTGGGCTCCTCTTCCTTGTCCTTCTTTCCGATGCACACCTCATCTGTGCCGTTGAGGAAGGCCCCCTGGCAGAGGGCGTAGTAGGCCTCTCCCTCAAAGGTCTTCATAATGGCATCTGCAGTGAAGACAACGGAGGCCGGCTCTATGTCAGAGTAGTCAGACTTCATGGAGCGCCGGGTCTTGATTGGATAGCCGTAGGAGAGGTTTGCCATGGGGGCGTCGCGGATCGTCTTTGTGATGGAGACAAAGGGGGAGAATCTGGTGAGCGCCCTTTCAGAATAGACGGTGTAGTTGTTGCCGAGCTCGTCCTCATAGGTGACCTTTGAGGAGGATGTGCAGGCAATGGGATCGCTGGATATCACGGTATAGCTGCGGGTCCTCTTATCCCCGGGGTCAAGCCTTCCCAGATCGAGGGATGGCCGGCCTGCCACCACCTCAAAGTCGGATGGCGGCGTGTCTATGAGGTTCACGTTGAAGGCCGTTGTGTTGCCAATGTTCTCCACTGTGTTGAAGATGGTCACCTCCCTGCCCGCATTCAGGAGGGTCCAGTTGCCGCCGTTCTTTGACACAGTGAGCTGCGCAGGCCTCACCGAGATGATGATGGGTATGTCCATGGTGCGGGTCCTTGCAAGGTCCAGCTGCTCGTTGTAATCTGAATAGGTGAATTTGAGATAAAGGGTGTAGTTCGTATCCCTCCTCACCTCCTGAGGCGCCTTCAGCCTGTATGTGGCCTTGAATGTGGAGTTGGAGCAGAAAGATGATGGTATGGTCACATCCCTTGTGAGGATCTGGAAGTCGCCGAAGTCCTCTGTGAGCTGCAGGTCCTCAGCCCCAAGCTCGCCTATGTTCCTGATGAGTGACTCGATCTCCACCTCGCCGCCGGGCAGGGTGGCATTCTGATCCGACGTGTCATAGGTCACGTTGGTGGTGGCGTTGAGTATGGCCTGGTCATGGGTGTAGACTGTGAGGTTTGTGGCGTTTGCAGAGACAGCCAGGACCTTCACACGCAGGTCCTCGAGGGCGATGTCAAAGTTCTTGGTGCTCTTTGTGATGGAGAAATCCTCTTCATAGACGTCTTTTTTTGCCACCCGCACGTTCACGATCTCGCCATTCAGTATCCTCAGGACCTCTATGCTCAGGTCCTTCATCCCAAAGGTGCCGTTCACACCGTCTGTTATGACGTCCCCCGGACCGACGCTTCCGTTGAACCTCGCCTCCCAGCCGGGATACCGGTCAGACACCTGTCCTGTGCAGGCCGCATGAACAGTGGAGACGGACAGGAGAAGGAGAAATGTGGCGATCGTCTCAGCCCACCGCATCAGGCACCTCCTCAATCTTGATGACCCTCTGCTCCCCTGTGCGCATGTCCCTGAGGATCACGCTATCACCCTTGACCTCCTCTGACACGATAACAACATATGGTATCCCTTCTGAATCTGCATAGGACAGTGCCTTGTCAAGCTTTCTTCCCATGATCTCCATAGTGCAGGATATGCTCCTTCTCAGGAGAGTAGATATCTCTATCGCCCTATTTAACACTTTCTTTGAGGCAGGCGCCACAAAAACCCGTGGTATCGCCTGTTTTTCAGAGTCCCCCTCCTGCGCATCAAGGGCGAGCATGAGCCTGTCAAATCCAAAGGCAAAGCCGCAGGAGGGGACGTCCCCGCCGCCGAAGAGCCTTGCCAGAGAATAGGTGCCTCCGCCGCATATCTGGTTCTGCGCTCCAAGACCCTCTGCATGGATCTCGAAGACCATCCCTGTGTAGTAGTCAAGGCCGCGGGCGATCAGAAAATCGATCTCATAGTCCCTGACACCGAAATCCCCCAGATATCCTGTGAGCTCTTTGAACCCCTCCAGTTCGGTTTCAACTATCCCCCTTGCCCTGTCTGTCAATCCCTCTTCCAGCTCTACGACGCCTATGCCTCTGCCCCTGTCTATGACCTTCACAAGCCTCCAGAGAAAGTCCCTCGCCTCCTCAGTTATATCCCCGGCGTCCAGATAGCGCTGTAAACCCTGCAGGTCCCTTTTATCCATCAGATGGAAGATGGTGTTCTGGACATCCTCTGAGATGTTGTAGTGGTCAAAGAGGGCCCTGAAGATACCGCGGTTGCCTATAACAAGGGCATACCTCTCCAGACCGATCTCCTCAAGGCACCTCACAGCCAGCGCTATGACCTCTGCCTCGGCCTCAGGCCGCCGGCTGCCGATGAGCTCCACACCTGCCTGCCAGAACTCGCGGTACCGGCCTTTCTGGGGCCGCTCATATCTGAAGCAGTTCTCAAAGTAGCAGAGCTTACGAGGCTTTGGTCTGGTCCGCAGCTCATTGACATAGAGCCTGATGGTGGGGGCTGAGAGCTCCGGCCGAAGGGCCAGCTTCCTCCCAGATTTATCCTCAAAGGAATAGAGATGCTCCTTTATCTCCTCACCCGATTTTGCTGTGATAAGCTCAAGGTGCTCGAAGACAGGGGTCTGCACCTCCCTGTAGCCGAAGGACTGGAAGACATCTCTCAAGATTGCCTCGGCCCGTCTCCTCCTCTCCATCTCATCTGGGAGGATGTCCCGTGTCCCACGCGGCCGTGTGAACATCATCTCACCCCCATGATCTGAAGGAGGACGCTGCGGCTCCGTGGCCGTGTGTCAAAGTCCATGAGAACGATCTGCTGCCACGTGCCCAGGGCCAGCCTGCCATCGTTGAAGGGGACTGTGAGGCTCGGGCCCAGCAACGCCGCTCTCACATGGGCGCTGCCGTTATAGTCGCCCCAGGTCTTGTGGTGCTCATAGTCGGCGCGGTAGGGCGCGATCTTCTCAAGGGCCGCCGGCAGATCCTTCAGGAGCCCGGGCTCGAACTCCAGCGTGGTGATGGCAGCCGTTGCCCCTCCCACGAAGACAAGGACGGCGCCTTTCCTCAGGCCGGAATCCTCCACCTCCCTCTGCACATGAGGCGTGAGGTCATGTATCTCGTTGTTCCCGCCTGTGCCGAGCTTGATCTCCCTTGTTATGACTTCCACTCTTCCACGTCCAGAAGGCCTTTATGGAGGGCGGTGCCTATGAGAGCGCCATCAACCCCAAGGACATCCAGCATCCCAAGGTCCCTCTCTGTTATGCCGCCGCCTAAGAGGATTTCACCGGTCTTATTTAAATCTTTTATGAATGTGAGGTCCGGCTTCATGGTGCCCACGGCAGAGATGTTGAGGAGGATGAACCGCTTCACACCGGCTTCTGCCAGCGAGTCATAGGCCGCCCCAGGTTCAGAAGGCAGTGATCCTGAAAGCACCTGCCCATCCTTTATGTCGATGCTCACGATCACCCGGGCGCCATATCTTTCCAGCGCCTCCACAATTACCTCTCTGTCTTTCACCGTTTCAGTGCCGAGCACGATGTCACAGTCAAGGTCGCCGAAGATATCAAGGTCCTCTGAACCCCTCACGCCAAGGTCTATCATCGTCCTTTTTAGCGCTGTAAGCAAGGTTAATGTCTTTAGGTCAGGCCTCCCCTCCACGATCCCGTCGAGGTCTGCCACATAGAGCCTCCTGAAGGGCAGGTTACCGGCTATCTCCACCGGGTCTGGCGTGTCTGAAAAAACGCTTTGAAGCGGGGCATATGCCTCTCTGTTGCCTGATCTGCCGCTCACCGCCACCCCGCCCCGGATATCCAGAACCGGTATGACCTCGATCATTTCCAGCCGACCGCCCAGCCGAACTCCTCTCTGATGACCATGATCGCGGCCTGCGGCGGGATGATGCCCTTCTCAGTTATGATGAGGTCAATGTACTCGGAGGGCGTCACGTCAAAGGCCGGATTCCTGATCGTGACTCCTTCAAACTCCTCCGGGTCAGCCACCTCAGAGGGGTCGCGCTCCTCGATCTCCACGGCCTCGCCAAGCTGGGTCTCAGGATGGAACTTATAGGTCTCGGCTGCCACGAAGAAGAGGACCCGCGCCTCATGGGCCGCGAGGGCTATCTGCGAGGTGCCGATCTTGTTTATCACAGCGCCGTTGGCCGCTATGCTGTCAGCGCCCACCACCACCTTGTCCACCTCCTTCATCACAGCCCGCACCGCCGAGTCCACGATGAGGGTCGTGGGGATGCCCTCTGCCGCCAGCTCCTTGACGGTGAGATGCCCCTGATACCTTGGCCTCGCCTCAGAGGCTATCACCCGGATGTCCTTGCCCTCACCCCACGCGCTCTTGATCACCTCGATTGCTGCGGCGGAGTTGCAGTGTGTCATCACCGTGTCGCCATCGGCGATCCTCCTTGCCCCGTATAACCCGATCTTCTCCACAGCCTCAACAGAGTTCTGTATGAACTCTTCTGCCCTCTTCACGGTGAGCTCCCTCAGAGTCTCAACATCCCCTGCTCCGGCTGCATCGACCCTGTGGAGGATGTATCGCACCGCGTTTGGAAGGGAGACCGCGGTAGGCCTTGCCGATATCAGGATGTCACCGGCTTCCTTCAGCTCATCCAGATAGCCTGCCGCCTCCTCCGCCGTTGACTGCAGGGCAAGGTCCTTTAACGCCTCTGCAGCGGCTCTGGCTATCCTCCCAGCCCCCCGTATCTCCATGGAGCTTATCTTATCAGCTGTCTCGCGCACCTGCTCAAGACCCATATAGCACTTATAAGGCCGCCGGTGCTTATTAAGATTTGCCACCCGCTGGTTTTATATATGGAAGCGGCCGATATGGATTTGTCTGGCGATGAGTGAAATGGAGAAGCCACGGGATCTCTTCGAGGTCTTCTGCCGTCTCCTTGAGGAGGAGATAGAGGACTATGAGGGGGAGTTCTGGGAGGTTATAAAAGTTGCGCCTGAGATGTTCAGGCTCTTTGTAAATCTGCTCCGCGACCCTGATGTGCCGGCGTCGTGCAAGCCCATTATAAACGCCACGATCGCCTATTTCGTCGCGCCCCTTGACGTGGTGCCTGAGGAGAGATGCGGCCCGGCAGGCTATCTTGACGACCTCTTCCTGTGCGCATGGTCCCTTAAGCGGCTGAAGGCTCAGCTTGAGCCCGGTGTTCTGGAGAGGAACTGGGGTGGTGAGAAGCCTCTTGACAGGATAATCGACGAGGTCTATGAGAGGTCCCTTGACGGCGTGTGGATGGGGAAGAAGGAGATCCTCGACTATGTGGGCCTGAGCGAAAAAGAGAGGCCAAAGCCACCTTTCTCAAGGCTGGCAGAGGAGCCATAGAATGGGCATGACCCCGAGAACATGGGAGGTTGAAGCCCGCTGAACCATCGGGAGAAGCCCCTCTTTGTACCCGCCAGGTCCACACAGGCGGTAACACAACATATATCTACCATGACAGACAGAATACTATAACGGGGCAAAGGGGACCTGAAGCGTCTTCTTCGCAACAAGACCACCACCTCTCTACCACCCAACCACCCCCTTTACCCCAGCCTCCTTAAGTGTCTCTGACGTAAATATTTTGCAGCATTCGAATCAACTGCCAAATAGCCACTTCTCTGCAAGAAACGTTACGACTGCAAATATCGTTATAGATATCTTAATTTCGCCCCTAATCGGTATTGTTAGAAATATTTTTTTA
>RFHW01000165.1 GCA_003695745.1 Methanobacteriota archaeon
ATCCATCGGGGGACGAGGGTGCGCAAGATGCACTCCAGCAGAAGGGACGCCTTCAGAAGCATAAACACCCTGCCTGTGGGCAGGGTCGCAGAAGAGGTGGAGTTCACAGAAGAGGTGAAGAAGCGCGGCAAAGGCCGGGCCACCGTGGAGGGGAGGCTTGAGCCCCGGGTGGCTCTTGTAAAGATGTATCCGGGTATAAGCGGCGAGGCCCTTGATTTTTATGTGGAAAACTATCGCGGGATCGTGGTAGAAGGAACGGGTCTGGGGCATCTTCCCGAAGCTCTCCTGCATACAGTAAAAAAAGCAAAAAAACGCAGTGTCCCGATTGTTATGACCTCTCAGACCCTCTACGGCAGGGTTGACATGAAGGTCTATTCAACGGGACGCCGCCTCCTCGAGCTCGGCGTGATACCGGGCGGGGACATGCTCCCTGAGACCGCCCTTGTGAAGCTCATGTATGTGCTCGGGCAGACAAAGGAGCCTGAGGAGATAAGGAGGCTCATCACAACAGACCTTGCAGGCGAGCTCTCAGAGGTGTCAAGGCCCGATGCCTTCCTGAGGTGAGGAGAAGATGAAGATCGGCTTTGAGATCCATCAGCAGCTTGATGCGCACAAGCTCTTCTGCAGCTCGCCCTCGCTTCTCAGGGATGACGAGCCCGGGCTCACGGTGCTCCGCAGGCTCCGCACAAGCCAGAGCGAGCTTGGCGAGGTGGACGAGGCCGCCCGAAGGGAGTTCCAGAAGGGAAAGAGCTTCATCTATCAGGGCTATAACGACACCATCTGCCTTGTGGAGCTGGATGAGGAGCCGCCAAGGGGGCCGAACCCGGAGGCCGTGGAGATAGCCCTCACCATAGCGCTGATGCTCAACGCCACGGTGGTGGATGAGATACACTTCATGCGAAAGCTCGTCATCGACGGCTCCAACACCTCCGGCTTCCAGCGCACGGCGGTGATAGCCTTCGACGGCCATCTGGACACAGAGGAAGGGCGGATCAGGATACCCACCATCTGCCTTGAGGAGGAGGCGGCGCGAAAGGTCGCTGAGGACGACCGCACGACCACATACAACCTTGACAGGCTCGGCATACCCCTCGTGGAGATCACAACCGCCCCTGACATCAAATCGCCTGAGCAGGCGCGGGAGGCCGCCCAGAGGATCGGCGAGCTCCTCAGGGCCACAGAGCGGGTGAAACGGGGCATCGGCACGATCCGCCAGGACATCAACGTCTCAGTTGAAGGCGGGGCGAGGGTGGAGATAAAAGGGGTTCAGGAGCTAAACACCATCCCCCGGCTCATCGAAAATGAGGTGGAGCGCCAGAAGGGCCTCATAGATATAGCGAGGAGGCTTGAGGAGCGGGGGGTCAAAAAAGAGGATGTGAAGGGCAGGGTCCATGACGTGACCGGGTTGTTCAAGGACACAGGCTCCAAGGTCATCAGAGGACAGCTCAAATCCGGCAGGGTCCTTGCTCTGAGGCTCAAGGGCTTTGCAGGGCTTCTGGGAGGCGGGCTCCTCGGAAGGGAGATGGCCAGATACGTCAGGGTCAGCACAGGACTGAAGGGCATCTTCCACTCAGACGAGCTCCCGGCCTACGGGATAACAGAGGACGAGGTGGCCTCTGTGTCAAAGAGGCTTGGGCTGGAGGAGGATGATGCCTTCGTCCTTGTGGCAGGGAGGGAGGAGAGGGCGAGAAAGGCCCTTGAGGTGGTGCTGGAGCGGGCTGCCCAGGCCCTCGCAGGCCCTCCTGAGGAGACGAGGATGGCAAGGGACTCCTCCACCGAATACATGCGGCCCCTGCCCGGCGCCGCCCGCATGTACCCTGAGACCGACATACCCCCATTCGTGGTGTCAGAGGCGCTTCTGGACAGGCTCCGTGAAAACCTGCCTGAGACCTATGAGGAGAAGACCGCAAGGCTCATGGCGAGCTACGGCCTGGGCCGGGAGCAGGCAGGGCAGCTTGTGAGGGCAGGCCACACAGCCCTCTTTGAAGGGCTGGCGCAGGAAGGGGCCATCCCGGCCACGACCATTGCATCAACCATATTAAAGGCCTCAAAGGACCTTTCCACAGGGCTGATGAAGGAAGAGGATATAAAAGGCCTCTTCAAGGCCCTTGCGGTGGGCCGGATATCGAAAGAAGCCATACCAGAGATACTGGATGAGGTAAGGGGTGGAGCGGACTTTGAAGAGGCCCTTGAGAAACTGGGGGCCGGCGGCGGGCCGGACCTGGAGTCGCTTGTTGACCGCATCATCAGGGAGAAGGAGGGCTTCATCAGAGAGCGGGGCGCCAATGCCCTGAAACCGCTCATGGGCCTTGTGATGAAGGAGGTGCGGGGGAAGGTGGACGGCAGGGTGGTGAGCGAGACCCTGAAGAGGAGGCTGGAGGACTTTCTGTCAGATTAAGGGGGGTCATTCCTCTATGATTATTCGCCTCGTGGCTTCGTCCACAGAAAAGACCATCACATAGCTGCCTATAATCAGAAAGCTTTAATAATGTTAAGGATTGTAAATCTTTACATGAATGCCTCTAAACGTATCCCTGTGACGAAGGTGGTGTGGGAGGAGCTCGGCCGCCTGAAAAGGGCTGGGCAGACCTATGATGAGCTCCTGATGGAGATGATTGAAGAGCACAAGAAAGGGCTTCTCTTCAGGGAGATGCGGGCCATCGAAGAGCGCGGCGACTTCGTGGAGCTGGAATAAGCCCGTCGGGCAGTTTGAGAGTCAGTATGGCCTATCGGGTCCTGATCGACAGGGAGGCGCTGGCCTACGTGGACAGCCTGCCGGAAAAGAGCCAGAGGATCGTCAAGGAGAACCTGAAAAAGCTTGGCGACAATCCCTATCCAGGGAGCGGCGCAGGCGACAAGGAGAAGCTCACCTATCGCGGGGAATCGCTGTACCGGATTCACATAGCCCGCGCCTACACCGCCTTCTACCGGGTCTACGATCGCGACAAAACCGTGAAGATCCTCAAGGTCATGACCATCGAGCAGGCGCACAAAGAATACGGGAGGCTGTGAACGAGGCGTTGGAAGGAGCCAAAAGGGTTTTCTCTCAGGCTGAATAGGGTGTTTTCGTGAAATCAAATCTGAGGTGTTCTGAATAAGGTTCTGGGGGGATGAAGTTTTAATAAGATTTGGGTGAAGCAAAGCAACCTCAGAGTTCTGAAGGCCGGCCATGAGCGCTCTATATCTACCATGTGCTCATCTCCTTTTCCAGTCTTTCGCTTCTTCCCTTTGCCAAAAACTCCTCTATCTCTCTGGAGATGCTCTCTCCCACCCCAGGGATCTTTCTCAACTCCCCTCTCTTGTAGATCTCTTTTATGCTCTCATTCAGATTCTCTATACTTTGAGACGCTCTATGATATGCCCAAGCAGAATAGGGATCTCCTGATTTAAACTCCTTGAAAAAGGCCATGAGCAGCAAATGACTTGCAACTTCAAAATTCTCTTTATCAAAGCCTTCTTTCGGTGTCAAGGTTTTCTGACTCAAAGCCCGTTCAAAGCTTGGCGGTGGGATGTAATTTTCTATCCCGTATCCTCTACAAAACTGGAAGGCCTTTTTGTTCACCTTCACCACATAATCCTGTGAGGGGCTCTCTTGTTTGCCATATAGCTTCTCATATTTCTCCACGAGCCCTGGAAGATTTCTCTCTAACAGCTCCATGAATCTCAAACGTTGATTGCTTCTTAAGGTCATTGCACCACCGATTAAGACGTATCTTGCGCACTCCGATGCTCTTTTAATCACCTCTTCCATGTTCTCTTCGCTGTCCAGAAGATAGGGGACTATCGGTGTAAAATCAACGCCGGCCTGTATCCCTTCTTCGTTTAATATCCTCACCGCATCCAATCTTTTCTCTGGAGAGGGGGCAAAGGGTTCTAACAAGGATAAGAGCCTTCTGCTGAAGGTTACTATGGTCATAGAAACGGTGCACCACGCTTGTTTTGCTATTTCACCCAGCAGGTCTATATCCCTCAAGACCAAATCGCTTTTTGTGATGATATGGACCGGGAACCTGTGTCTTGCCAGAATCTCTAAGACACCCCTTGTTACCTCATACCTTTTCTCAGCAGGCTGATAAGGATCGGTAACCCCAGACATGGCCACAACATCTGGTATGGCCTTTTTGAGCTCTCTTTCCAGAACCCCAGGAGCATCCTTTTTTACATAGATGACCCTTGAAAAATCCCTGTAATCCTCATGGACAAGATATCTTTCGGTTATGGCGTCGCAATAGTTGCAGGCGAACTGACAGCCTCGGTAAGGATTAATGGAGTATCTATTCCAAAACCAGTTATCTCTAAACCTATGCTTTGTGAGCATGCTTTTTGCTTCAATTTCAACGAATTTTACCATTGTTAACAGCCCCTATCATGCCCAAGATCTCGGCCTGCTTTTCCATTGGCAGCTTCTTCATCCCATCCTTAATGATCCACCTTGCATCCTTGTTTGGATCTCTCCCCGCCCATCTAGCTAAAAACCCTGCCACATCCTCAGGATTCCCCTTGGTTATCTCCCTTAAAACCCATGATACCGCCTTCTTAACATCCTTCTCATCATCTTCCATAACCCTGTCAAGGATCCTGAAGACCCTGTCTGTAGTCTTCATCCTTTTATATCCTCGCAAGGTCACCACTCCAAAACGCCGGACCCACCTGTTATCGCTCTTAATCCACCTTTCTGAAAGGGGCAAAACAAGCTCTGGATCGGAATATACTATTGGCTCTACTCCAAAAATGGCAAGGTTATCACAGACCGACCAGTTATCAAGATCAGATAATACTGAAGAGACAAAGCCTAAACAAATCTCTGGATTCTTCGGACCAAACCTCTCCAAACTTTTCCCTGCTATCTGCCTTGCTTCCCACGACCCTTCAGCCCAGATAACCTCCAACAATCCTTGTGCCTTTGAGGGCTCTTTCTGAATGAATCTGCCTATTTCGGCCGCTATCACCCTTAATACAGGCTTGGGAACGCCATAAAACTTTCCAGTCTCTGGAATGATCCTCTGGTAATTTTTTGTTGCCCCTTCATCACCATGAGATTTAAGGAGCTTCTGCAATCCCTTTGTGAACTCCTTGGGTTTATCTACCTTTTCAAGCAACTCCCTTGTTCTCTTCCGGATCAATGTCTTATCCAATCGGTTATGTCCGAACCCATTCATTCCTTTCCAAGCCTTCTCACCCTCTCCACGCCTCTGATCTCTTTTATGTATCTGGCGACGGGGGGTGGAACGAGCCTTTCCCAGTCCCCGCCTTCTCTCATCCTTCTCCGTATCTCTGTGCCTGAGTATTCTTCGCCTTTTATGAGCTCGATCTCCCGCACCTCCCATCCCGCCTCCCTGAAGAGCCGCTGCACAAGGGGGTTGCCGCTGTAGACCGCATCGAATGGCGGGACGAGGGACGCCACATGGCCGGGGTAGAGGTCGTC
>RFHW01000166.1 GCA_003695745.1 Methanobacteriota archaeon
AACCTGTCAAACTAAGAAAAGACAACACTCCACAAAAAAGCTTTTAAAAGACACACTTCAACATAATTACGCCTATGGGGGGCGACCTCCAACCACAACCCCCTCTAAAAAACACATGAGACCTCTTTTTTCACCACCAACACCCCCCATAGGCGCCGCACCCCGTGGAAAGGATTTATCTTCTAAACGACATAGGCCTCACAACAGACGGATACATAAAGAGGGGATAAGCCAAACTCATTATCCCAATCCAAAGAAGCGGGGCGGGAGGGCGATAAGAAGCATGTAACACTCTCTACCGCAACGGCAGACACCTATCTTCAGTGAAAACCTTATCTTTAAAGGAGGTTGAGGGGTCTCTGTGAGAGGTTTTAGATCCTTACTGCTCGGTGAGGTCAAAATCCCTTTTTCTCACCTTCTTTTTTCTTGGGACCGATTTTTCCGTGACCTCGCAGAGGTAGAGGATGTCCTCCCTTATGCCCTCTTTTATGGCAAGGACGAATAGGACCATGATGGTGGCCGTTGCCGCGTGGAGCACGCTCTGCAGGCTGTGGGCGACGATGTATATGGATGCAAGGCTGTTCACATCGCCAAGCCTGCCCAGCCATATGTCTATTGCAAGCAGGGAAAGGGAGACACCGAGGGCAGGGAAGTAGAAGGCGAGCATGGACTTCCTTATCTTCCGGGCGGTGTTTATGAAGATGGCGGTGATGGCGAGGAGAGGGATGATCGTGAGGATCAGGATCGGGCCTTCAACCCTCTGGTCCCAGGGTGTCTCGGCGATGCCTCCCATGGCGATGGCCAGGGTGAGGACCGCGGCGAACATTCCCATGGCAACCTCGTTTGAGATGGTGTGGAGCTCCTCATTTGGGTGGCTGCAGCGGTCATAGTATTCGTTCACCCCGAGATACAGGAATATCATCGCCGCCGGCGCTGCGAAATAGTGGAGGTAGTGCAGGGAGGTGTTCATAAAGGGGTCCCAGCGGAATATGTGCTCCACAAACTCGCCGAAGCCGATAAACCCTGTGTAGAGGAAGCCGTGGACCAGCCCCGGCCACTCCACCCCGGACTTTCTGAAGCTCTGGTAGAGGAAGGCGGCGCAGAGGAGGCTCACGGCAAAGAGGATCCCGCTTGTCACGATGTGCACATATATCTCCAGCATCCCATAATGGGCAAAGAACTGGTCTGTGATTATGTGCTCCTCGTTAAAGTACGGCATAGGTCACCCCACATATACAGTTTAAAACTAATCTGGGAAGCTGCATATATAAACCTTTCAGGCCATGGCGGTGGCAAGGTAGAAGAAGAGGATGCCAAGGACCAAAAGAAGGACCATGTAAAGGGAGTATTTCCGGATCTCCCTCTCATACATCGCTTTTTTCGCGGCCTCCCGTGGGAGATAGAGGTCAGCGTCTTTTCCCTCCTCCCTTGGCCTGAATTCTGGGCACCCGGTCCGCACCATCGTCTCCTCCCTTGTAAGGACCCTGTCAAAGAACCTGCAGATGTCTGCATCAAGGCCCTCGCTTGCAAGGGAGTAGAATGTGCAGTCTCTGCATCTCCTTTTTATCTGGACCGTTCGCTCCATCGACATTAATATCTATCAATTATGATATTTATAGCTGCCGCCGCCGCTCGCTCAGAACTCCACCATCTCAGGCTCCAAGGACCGAAGCTCCAGGATGCAGAGGGTCCGCTTCCCGGTGAGATAGCCGCAGGCCTCGCCGGGGTTTATGAGGAGGGCGCCGCCAGACCTCTTTATCTCAGGCTCATGGGTGTGGCCTGTGACCACCACATCATAGCTTCCGCCTTTCACAAGGGACGGGACAACGCCAGGGATGGTGCCGTGATATACCGCAAAAGACCTGCCACCGATCTCAAGCTCAAGAAAGTCCTCGATACCTGTGCCGAGCTCCCGGAACACCCTTCCCAGACCCATCCTCTCCCCGTCGTTGTTGCCATAGACGGCGTGTACAGGAGAGCTGAGGGCTTTGAACCGCGCTGCCGCAAAAGGCGATATCACATCCCCGGCGTGGATCACCGCCCTCACATTCCGGGAGTTGAAGACCTCTACGGCCCTATCAATGGCCTCCAGGTTGTCATGGGTGTCAGAGAGGATGCCCACCTTCATATGATGCACCTGAAAGGATAGATTTGAAGGAGCCTGTTAAAAAGTTTTATCTAAAAAGGCAGGCAAATACAGGGTATGGACGCCCTCTATGAGATGATCATCACCCTGCTCATGATACTCTTCTGGGCGGTGGAGCTCCTCTACTCCCTCCTGGACAGGGTCTTCGCTCTGATATTGCTCTCCTTCATCCTGCTCATACTCTGGGTGGACGAGCTGTTCCCCATTAACAAGGAGGTGAAAATCCCGTTCAACACCCGTGTTTTTATTACCCTGTTGATAGTGCTGACCCAACAAATCCTGCGCTTTTTTCTATAGTGATGGGCCTTTGAGCAGCCACTCCACGGCGTCAAGGAGCTTTTTGCGGTCCACAGGCTTGTTGAGATGCCAGTTCGCCCCGGCCCTGTTCAGGCTCGTCTGGACATCCTCTGGCGCCGTCTTTGCGGAGAGGATGCAGACAGGGATGGGGCTCAGCGCCGGATCCCTCTTTATCCGCCTGCACACCTCCCAGCCATCGAGCCCCGGCATCATCACATCAAGGAGGATGAGGTCTGGATAGCTCCCCTCATTGAGAAGCTCGAGGCACCGCTTCCCATCCTCCACCTCCAGAACCTCATACCCCTCTTTTTTGAGCATCATACCTACGAGGGCCCTTAAATCTGCTTCATCGTCAACGATCCAGATGAGCGGCATGAACAGTCAAATGGGGCCAATAGGTTATAAAGGTGATTGCAGATAAATTTAAACAATATCACGTGCCAATGTTAAAAAGAGAGGAAAGGTTAGAGGCGTTTAGAATGGCCAAAAAAGAGCTCAAGAAAGTGGTCCTCGTGGTGAGCAAGGGCAACCTTGACGAGGCCTATCCGCCGCTCATGATAGCAACGGGCGCCGCCACCATGGGCGCCGAGGTGCACATGTTCTTCACCTTCTACGGCATAAACATCCTCAAGAAGAAGGGCGGCGCAGACAGCCTCAAGCTCTCGCCCGTGGGCAACCCGGCCATGCCCAAGCCTGACTTCAGCCCCTTCCAGATCCCGAACATCATCTCGGCGCTGCCCGGGATGACGGACATCGCCACGTGGATGATGAAGCGAAAGATAAAGCAGACAGGCATCATGAGCATTCCGGAGCTCCTCAAGTCGGCGCAGGAGATGGGTGTCAAGTTCTGGGCCTGCACACCGACGATGAAGCTCATGGGCATCGAGGAGGAGGACCTCATACCCACCTCAGGCTGCATAGGCGTCGCCGGATTCCTGGACATGGCCGCAGACGCCGATGTGACGCTGTTCATCTAGGCCGGACCTCTTGGGATGGTGGGAAGACTTGAATAACAGATGTTATAACATCAGGTTAGGAGGATCGGGAACCGCCCTTGGCGTGATAATCCCAAAGGAGAGAGAGCTCATCATGCCCATATCAAGGCCTAGGAGGATCAGGGCCGTTGAGGAGGCGGCTGGCCGATACAGGGGTGCGGCATCCTTTACAGGGGAGAGGCAGGACCGTTTCTAATGCTCCTCGACACATCGGTAATGGTGGAGCTGCTGAAAAAAGAGGCGCAGAAGGAGCCTTTCTTTCTATCCATCATCCAGCTGGGGGAGCTTGCCGACTGGGCCCATGCCAGCGGGCTGGACCCTCTGGAGGTGACCGACACAGTGAAGAAAGCAGCCACACCCGTTGACATGACAGAGGAGATATGCATAAGCGCCTCAAGAACAAAGAGAGGGCAGCGAAGCAGGGCAAGGACAGGTTCAGCCTCCTCGACAGCATCATCGCGGCCACCGCCGCCTCGCTGGACCAAAGGCTCCTCACAAGGGACCGGGACTTGGAAGTGCTTGATGACGTCATTATCATGGAGTGAAAAGTTTCCCAGAGGGGGAAATTTTTATATATTATTTACCCCTTAGGAGTTCTATTATGCCCATGGATCGACGTATAATCGAGGCCTATCTCGCTGAGTTCAAGGAGCGAAGGCTCCCAGAGCTGGTGGAAAGGTCGTTAAAGGTGGAGATAACAAAGGATGCCATAATCAGCATAATAGGCCCAAGAAGGACAGGCAAGACCTACTATCTCTTCCAGCTCATCTCCAGATTCGGGAAGGACGAATCCCTCTACCTCAATTTCGAGGACCCCGAGCTCTATGACATCACCTCGCGGGACATAAAAGAGATAGTCAACATCCACAAAGAGGTCTTTGGAAGACGCCCCAGGTTTTTATTCTTCGACGAGATACAGAACATCCCTGAATGGGACAAAGCAGTGAGAAGCCTCTATGAGCTAAAGGACTTTCACATCTTCCTCACAGGCTCCTCGTCAAAACTTCTGTCAAAGGAGATCGCCACAAGCCTACGAGGCAGGACAATCAGCTACACCCTGCTCCCCTTCTCATTCAAAAGATTCCTTGATATCCAGAAAATCGGGGTGGAAGGGCCGGTGAGCTTCTCAAAAGAGGCCACCATAAAGAACATGCTCAGACAATACATATCCCATGGAGGGTTCCCTCAGGTTGTGCTCAACCCTAGAAAGGAGTATGTGGAGAGGTTCCTCAAGGAATACCTGGACCTTGTCATGTACAGGGACGTGATAGAGCGATACAAGATAAAAAACCTGCATGTCATAAGGCTTATGGTGAACTCCCTGCTAGCATCCTATTCAAAGGAGTTCTCCATTCACAGGTTCTACAGGACTCTTAAATCCCAGAACGTTGTGGTCAGCAAAAAGACGCTATACAATTATTTTGCCTATTTCGAGGACGCCCTTCTCATCTTCCCCCTGAGGAAGCACTCTCATTCCCGGAAGAGCTCCTACGCCTCCATGCCCAAGATATATCTTGTGGACGCTTCTTTGGCATTGGGCAGGGACTCTGATGAGAGGGGTAGAAAGATCGAGAATCTGGTTGCGTTGGAGCTTATCAGGAGGCGTTCATATCTTGAGCCGCTTACCGAGATATGCTATTACAAGTCTCCCAGCGGCAGGGAGGTGGACTTTGTCATCACGGACCGCTCAGGGGTGAGGCAGCTCATACAGGTCTGCCATGACATAGAGGATGTTAGGACGAAGGAGAGGGAGCTGGAGGGGCTGATAACGGCGTCAAGGAAGCTGGAGTGCAGGGACCTGCTAGTCATAACATGGGATTATGAAGCTCTGGAGGATTATAAG
>RFHW01000167.1 GCA_003695745.1 Methanobacteriota archaeon
AAGAACCTCTCAAGCTCCTCCTTTGAAAGATATCCTGCAGGCATCCTCGCCACAACCCCCTCACCACCCGGGTATGCAATGCCATCCACCTCCCTGAGGACCCCTGTGTCAGGCAGGACGCCGTCCTTCAGCCCGGCGTCAAGAAGAAAGGCAAAGCTCCTCTCACCCTCCCCTATGACAGCTATATCTGCCCCGGCCTCCCTCACCACAGCCTCAGGGTCAAAGGTGACAGGGCCGCCGACGAGAAAGGGCCTCCCGGCCTCTTTCACCCGCCTTCCAGCAGCCCTTATCATCTCAAAATCAGAGGACATGCCTGTGGCCATGACAACATCATAGCCCTTCAAAACACCCGGGTCCTCCAGAAAACGCTCTACAAAGATGATGTCATATTCTATGCCTCTTGCCTCAAGTATGCCTGCAACGGCGCGCAGACCTGCAGGTATCCATTCCACAAAGGCCCGGCCATCAACCCCGGCCCCCTGAGCATCTATGAGAAGGGCCCTCAACCCTCTCTCCCCCCCTTCCCAAGCTCCTCAACGAACTCCGGGAAATGAAGGCTCAGAGGATGACCGGGCTCTGGCAACGCCCCCTCCTCGTCAAAGCGAAAGGTGGAGAGGATGGAGTCCGCAGCGGCCACGGCAGGGAATATCCAGGGCGCGCTCTCGATTGGCCCGTAGAGGAGGAAGTCGTTGTAGAGGGATGCCACGGCATGGGCTGCCGAGTCAACACCTGCAAAGCCAAGTTTCCCCCACCGCTCCTTCGGGGTCTTCCACATGTCAGTGCCGTTGGACGGGGCGCAGCCCACCGGATATCCAAAGGCCTCCTTCACCGTGAGCCCGCCGAGGATGGAAAAGGCGGTGGCAGGGATGTTCAATACAGAGGTATCAACAAGGATGTTCTTCACCCCCGCCTTCTCCGCGGCCGGTATGAGAAGATCCTCCAGTATCCTGATCCTGCCCTCAGGCGTCCTGTCCGCTGTGTTGAAGGCCACGAGAAGGGCGTTTTTAACACCCAGGTCCCTGAGCTCAGCGGTCTCACGCTCCAGGTCCTTGCTCCAGGGCGCGATGGAGTTGTAGAGATAGCGGTCCAGAAGCCCCACCTCAGCCACGTGGCGGGCCGCCGCAAGCTTGGGCTCCACCGTCCAGATGTCAGTGGCGAAGGGCATATCCGTCACAGAGGCCACAAAGTCTATGTAGGCCTCGATCTCCTCAGGGAAGTTCGCCACCAGATCCAGCATCCCGGGAACACCGGTCTCATCAGACAGAGTCTCCTGCCTGTTTATGAGCTCCTCAGCCCGCTTCCTGTCAAAGCGCGCCCCCTTCCTCTTCTCAACGATCTTGTGGCCGTTGTAGAACATCGTCCCCAGGAGCATGGTCGGGTTCTCACCGGGCTGGCCCCCGAACCTGACACCGCCGATCTCCACAACAGCCTGCGGCCTTTCAAATCTGAACATGACAGACAACTGAGGCGCTCAAATTATAAAAAACCTACCACACCACCCTTTTCCGCCAGTCTTCATCTCAAAGGATTTGACTGCCCCGCAAAAACGTGGTCGGAAAAAAGATATTTTCGGTGTCGAGCGACTATGCAGGAGGTTCCACCACTTCTTTTCAATGAAAAGAATTTACCAAAGGTAAAGGGCGTTCTACCTCCGCTCCATGCTCCTTTCGATCGCATGGAGATTCGACTGCTAAGGAGAATCGGGTTTCTTTTTGGTGCAGATTTTTCTTTACAGGAAAGAAAAAGGTGCTGAGGGTGACAAGCGCTACCGACAGGACTCGAACCTGTGACCACGTGGTTAACAGCCACGCGCTCTACCTACTGAGCTACGGTAGCAGAAATTATCTCTACTCCTTATTCTGGGCCTATATGAATTTTTCTGTGCCCTTCGTTGGATGTGATATTGAGGAAGGTCCTGGCCCGCATCTTCTGGTAGATGGTCTCTGCAAGGGTGCTCAGGCTTTCCACGTCTGCCTGGTTGTATTCCAGAAGTTTTTCAAGTGCGCTGCGGTCTCCGTCTCTCTCCCATTTTCTCCAGAGGCGGACAGCTTCAAACCCGTCCACATCGGCCACATCACTCTCTCTCCTGATTCCGATCTCCCTTTCAATTGCCTTGAGGCCGCCGCGAAGCCCTATCCTCCGTCCGGTGAAACAGAGGTCTATGTGGGGCTGGTCAAGTCTGAGCTCCGGGTATCTGGAGAGGAGGAATGGCACGTCAAAGGCAGAGCCATAGAAGGAGATGATAAGCCTGTATCTGGAGAGCTCCTCTGCAAGCGCCTCTCCCGTGAGGTTTGAGCCTTTCACAAAACTCCGGAACTCTCCCCCGCCGTATATGCCGACGACGGTCACATCGCTGGTGCTGGGGCTCAGACCTGTTGTCTCTATGTCTATGTAGCAGGCCCGGTCCTTGAACTCAGGGTAGAGGCGCCAGTGCTCGCGGGGCTTCAGCCTCTCCCGGAAGTATCTGGAGTCGCCTTTTCCGAGGCATTCACAGGCTCGTTCGATCTCTCTGTCGTGCCTCTCCTTCTCTCTGGCGGATATGCCGGCCACACCACTGCAGCCGAGGAAGTCCTCCCATGTGAGAATCCCCTGTCTCCAGAGCCGCTCCTCGGTACGGTATCCGACCCGGTCAAGGAAGAGGAAGCTGTTCTTTATCATCAACCAAAGGGATCTGCGCCGGGCACATTTAAAGTCTGCCCCACTATTCAATCGCATGGATTTTATAGGTGGACGTGACAAAGGGGGATATGGATTCACATGGAGAAGGTCGAGGAGAACCGGAGAAAGCTGGCAGAGCAGTACAGCAACAGCGACCCTATCGAAAAGTGGGATGAGGAGCTGGAGCATCTGGCAGGTAAGCTAAGAGGGCTTCGTGAGCGTGGCCCTGCCGTGAATGGCTCGGCCAGGTTCAGGTCGGCTCTGGAGGAGAAGGAGGCGGAGATAAAGGAGCTGGAGAGGCTGGTTGAGGAAGGCGCCGGAGAGATAGAGAGGCTGGAAAAAGAGGTCCAGAGGCTGAGGTCACGGATCGGCGAGCTGGAGGAGGAGGTAGGGCGTCTGAAGGAGGGGTTAAAAGGCTCTGAGAAGGCCCTGAAGGAGGCCCGGAGACAGGCAGAGAGCGAGAAAAAGGCCTTCAACAGGGGTATCAGGGCCATGGAAAAGGAGATGGAGGCAAAGGATAGGGAGGCGGCGCAGCTGAGGTCCCGTGCGGATGCTCTGAAGAGGGAGGTGGAGGAGAGGGACCGGGAGATCGAGGCCCTCAGAGAGGCGAAGAAAGGGCTGGAGGCAAAGGAGAGGGAGCTCAAGGTCATGCTATCGGCCCGTGAGGAGGAGGTCATAGGCCTGAAGAAGAAGCTTGAAAGCTGGCATGCAAGTATCAGCAGCGAGCTGGACTCCGCCATCAGATTCATCTCAGAGCAGAGCGAGGAGATAAGCAGGCTGAAGGCAGAGCTCGCTGCCAAGGATGAACGGCTCCGGGAGCGGGAAGAAGCGCTGTCCTACAGGAGAAGATATTGAGGAACAATATATAAAGCAAAAAGGCCAATTCCCTTTATGGGCAGATGGCAGGCGCTGGAGATAGTCGAACCCTGCATAGATGAGACGAAAAAGCTGCTCTTCCCGATCAGACGGGGTTACTGGCTCAAGCTCGCCCTTGTAACGCTCCTTGGAGGCATAGGAACCGGGGGCGCATTCGGCTTCGGGAATCCCTTCCAGTCCCTTGGCAATCCAAGGTTTCAGGAGGACCCTGAGCTTGCGGCGCTGGTCGAGCGGCTTGGCGATTTTCTGGCTCAGAACACAGGCGTAATATTGATTGCAATGGGCCTGCTATTTTTGTTCATCCTCTTCCTCTCATATCTGCACAGCGTCATGCAGTTCGTCTTCTTTCAGGACGTGGTAGAAGGCGGCGTGGAGCTGCTGGGCGATATAAGACGCCATCTCGGCAGAGGCCTTTCCCTCTTCGTCTTTGGCCTTGTGCTTTGGGTGGCAATGCTCCTTTTCATGGCTCTGGGAGCGCTGCCCCTCCTGTTGATAGTGTCAGTGGATGCCGGCCCCTTTGCAACGATCATGGGCATGATGTCCATGATGATATTCACAGTCGCCGTCGTCCTGCTCTCTGCCCTAGCCTATCTCCTGGCAGTGGACTTTGCGGTGCCCATAATGTTCTTTAAAGGCAAGGGAATCTGGGCGAGCTACAGCGAGGTCCTGAGGCTCATCAAAAAGGATGTGTGGCAGTTTGTGGTCTACATCATCCTGCGGGTTGTCCTCGGGATCGCAGGCGGCATCCTCTATATGCTGATCACCATCCCGGTGATGGTCCTGTGGGCACTCGTCATCGGGGTCCTTGGAATCGTGGCATTGGCAGGGGCCGGCAGCCTGGGGATAACATTAGGCGGCATAGGACCCCTGGGATGGATCCTGATCCTCACCGTCCTTTTCCTCATCCTCATCCTTTTCAGCTACACTGTGAAGGTGCTCACCCTCCCCATACCCGTTTATCTGAGGCTCTATTCATTCACCTTCCTCATGACACAGGACAAGGCTCTGACCGCCGGGAAATAGGTCACAGTGACTTTCCCCTCTTTTCTCCCTACTCTACACCCGCGCTTCAACGAGGTTGTTCTTTGTGATTTTTATTTCAATTCCTTGTGAGGGCCTAGTCTGAAAGAACACTTTATATATTGGCAGAGATCATAATTTCTCTTGAATATCATGCCTGAAGTGCTTTTGAACCTGAAGATCGAGAAGCTGGAGGAAGGCGGATACCTCGCCACAAGCGAAGAGCTGCAGGGCCTGGTAGCTCAGGGCAGGACCATAGCTGAGACGCTTGAAATCGCGCAGGACGTGGCCAGAAAACTCATCGAATCCTATCAGGAGCACGGCGACCCGCTCCCATTCGACCTATCTGAGACCGAGGCCAACACCAAGTACAGCGTGAAGATACCGGTGGGCGTGGTCTAGATTTGCCCAGGCTCCCGCCTCTCAAAGCCAGTGAAGCCATAAAAGCCCTGAAAAAGGCAGGATTTGTTTTTGACAGACATGCAAAGGGAAGCCATGAGATCTATTACAACCCAACCACCAGAAGAAGAACCACTGTGCCAAACCACCCCGGAGCAACCCTTCCAAAAGGAACGCTCAGGGAGATAATAAAGCAAGCAGGGCTCACAAGGGAAGAGTTCATGCAGCTCCTAAAGAAAAAATAAGCCCCCCTCTTTTTCCACCGCTCTGCCCATGCTTCAAGTGGGGTGTGTGTTCTTTGTGATTTTTATTTCACTTGGTGTTGTCTTGATCAAAGGGAATTTGGCATGGAAAACTTTATATTTAAGTTTTGAATAATGTCATTCAATATGAAAACAAACAGTTTTACTTTAAATGAAGCCGCGGTGGCCGAGAGGGTTAAAGAGCACCTCATAGTAAATGGGTTCAAGATAAAGCCCCAGATCAGGGTCCGGGGGAGATACCCGGACATCGTTGCCATGAAAAACGGCAAGATCACGATGGTGGAGGTGAAGGGAAGCATGGGAGACCTAAAAGACGGCATCTCAAGAGCTATAGACTATACATATGGAGCCCACTATTCCTATCTTGCGGTTCCCACATCAAAATCCAGCCAGAGCCTGCGCCAAACAATGAAAAACCTTGGGCTGGGCCTAATCGAAGTATCGGAGAAGGAAGTGAAGGAAGCTGTGAAGCCTGATCTGAGTGAGCCCCTGCCATCGGTCAGAAAAAGGCTCCTTAAAAAATCAGCGAGAGGATTGGAAAGACGGCATGCACCTTCAAAGCACACCATGCTGGCCAGGGTATCAAGACACAAAGACATCATAAAGCTTCTTCTGAAGTATCCAGACAGGACCTTCACAGTGCGGGAGCTCTCAAAGCTGTCCAAAGCTTCGTACTCCACAACATGGCGCCTCATAAAGGATCTCCACGGAACAGGAACCATATCAACAGAGCGGATCGGCCCCTCTGTCTCCGTGAGATTGAACAAAAAATCCAGTTTCGTCCCGGAGATCCGGAAGATACTTGAGATAGAGCCCTCGCCCCACAGGCTGGCGGCAAAGGAATTCGCAGAAAAGGCCAGAGAGATAGAATCGGTTGAGCGGATCATACTATTTGGAAGCGTGGCAAAAGGAATAGAGAAACTCTCAAGCGACGTGGATATAGCTGTCATAGCAGACAGCATGAAGGATAAAAGAAAAATAGAGAGGATAGCAGACAGGATCTTAAAAACCATGCAGATAAATATAATCCCGCTCATTATGACACGGGAAGAAGCCGTGGAAAACCCCCAATTCAGAGAGGAGCTGGAAAAAGGAGAAACCATGTATGAGAGAGGTAAAAGAGGCTGAATACTGGCTTGAGAGCGCAAAGAAAACGATGGCGCCCCCGGGAGCGGACAGGGAGAAATACACGGTCATAGCTGCACAATGCATCCACTCAATAATCAGGGCAAATGATGCCCTGACCCTCCGATACCTCAACAAACGTGCAATGCGCCATGACGAAGCGATCACTCTCATCTCAGAAAGAGGCTCAAAGAATCGATCCAGCTAAAAAGCAGGGTCGACTATAAGGGAACGGAGATCAGCAAGGGCGAGGCAGAAAGATGGATCAAAAAGGCTGAAAAATTCTTAACAGCAGCAAAAGAATCACTTCCATAAGCTCCCCATACCCGTTTATCTGAGGCTCTATTC
>RFHW01000168.1 GCA_003695745.1 Methanobacteriota archaeon
AAAACCAGCTTAACCTGCCTTCCCAATCTTCTTAAGGATCTTGCTCCCACGCAGATAAACACCTGGTATCACGCCGAGCAGGTGAGGCACAAGGATGTTCGGCACAGGCTTTATCCCGAGCGACAGGCCAACAGGCCATGCCAAGATACCAAGTATGATGAGCACAGTTCCAATCTTTTCTCTTTCCATTGAAAATCACCTTAACCAAACAATTTATAAATCACCCTAAAATTAATAAACCCTTCCAATATAATACTATCGCTAAACAGGAAAAGCCCCATGCGACCGTAGTATAGCCTGGTTAGTACACTAGCTTGCCAAGCCCGACTCAGGAAAAGACATCAGAAACCTGAACCGGCGCAAAAAGCTAGTTACTCGGGTTCAAATCCCGACGGTCGCATGTCACCCTCCTTCGAACTTCGATTATCATCTCGCTTTTGCCCACGGCAGATTCTTTCCAGTTGGAAAGAAGGGAGTGGTCTTGTGTTAGATCTCTTTTTCTTCGTTGAATCTGAAGATCTCCACGGGCTTCATGCACTTTCTTTTAAACTCCTGTGGGTCGATGTTCAGGCCTGTGGGTGCGTCGTAGTGCATGGGGATGACCATCTTTGGCTTGATGAGGTGGACGGCTCTCAGGGCGTCGTCGATGCCCATGGTGTATCTTCCGCCGATGGGGAGCATGGCGATGTCAATGTCCTCTCCACCTATGAGCGACATGCCGGCAAAGAGCCCTGTGTCCCCGGCGTGGTAGAATGTCCTGCCGGCCTTCCTGTTCTTCAGTATGAATCCTGTGGGGCTGCCCATGTCCGCTGAGTGGACGGCCTCCACCATCTTTATCTGCCAGTCTCCGATACCGATCTCCCCGCCTATGTTCATCGGCTCGGTCCTCACCCCTGTTTCTTCAGCCTTCTCTGCGATCTCGAAGATGGCAACAAGCACCGCATCATTTCTCTTTGCGATCTCGAAGGCATCGCCAAGGTGGTCGGGGTGGCTGTGGGTGACGCAGACGATCCTGCATGAGATGTCCTCCGGCGCTATTTCACAGCTCCTGTTCCCACTGATATAGGGGTCTATGAGCAGGTCTTCGATGAGAAAGGCCGAGCGCCCGAAGTATCTGATCCTCACGTCATCCGCCTCTTTTCACCCTGCGTTTGAGTTTGCTCCCGCATATCTCGCATAGCTTGATGTCCCTGTCGTAGCCCTGTCCGCAGCCCAGGCATACATAGTGCCATGTGAGCACCTTTGATATACCTTTTTCTGTGATGGCGGCGTAGTTGATGGAGAGGGCCTTTGCAATGTTCTGGATCCCGTAGTCATCGGTTGCAAGGACCGCTTCCTCGCCTTTCTCCCTGAGCTCAAGGGCGAGTGAGAGGGTGGAGATATCCGCCTCTGAGAGGGCTCTGTCCTCTCCAAGGGCCTCCGCCTTTCTCCTCACGGCAGCCACATACCTCTCCTTTGGCTCTGCCACTCTGAGCACGCCCTCTTTTTCTGCCATTTCCACACGCATTAGGTCCTCTCCCCTCTTGAGCTCTCTCTTCACGTTTTCTGTGATGAGATAGCGGTTGTCATCGCTGAAGTTCATGCCAGAGAGTATGGCCGAGGTATCAAGGACGATCTTCATATCACACCTGCAGGAGCGGTTCAGTAGAGGACATAGAGGAGAAGGTAGACTATGACGCCTGTTACAAAGGCAAGGGTCCATGTGGAGAGTGTGGCCAGGCCTAATATGCGGTGTCTGGTGCGGCGGGCCTTTTCTGTGAAGACCCTTCTTTTTTTCTGCACCGTATGGGAGTATCCATAATAGAGGGTGTATCCTGCGAGTGCGAATGCTGCGAGGGATGCGATGCCGTGGACTATCACTGTGGGCAGGTAGACGAAGGTCCTTATGTTCTCAGGCCCTGAGAAACGGGCGGAGCTCTCCCTTAGGATGCTCCGTATCATGTAGCTTGCCACAAAGACGACGTTCAGGGCAAAGCCTGCTGTCATGACCCTGTAGTGCTCGTTGGAGAGATGCCTCCTGGCGTATCTGGCGCCGACGAGAAAGCTTCCGAGGATCACCGCCTCAAGGAGCAGACCCACATCGGCGAAGACGCCGGCTGATGTCCCGAACATCCCCATATTACAACCACTTATCTCTTTTTTGACTCTCCGCGGAGGCTCCTGAAGTCAGAGAATCCAAGGGACCGTCCGTAGGATGTTTCCATCTTCCGCCAGTGGACCATGGACTTCAGGTCAGAGAGCAGGCTGGATATCTTCTCCAGCTGGTCCCGTGGGTCGAGGTCGTTTCGTTGGGAGTAGAAGGCATAGAACCTCTCATAGAACCTTTTAAGCTCCTCATCATGGGGGTACTCGCCCATGGTCCTCTCAAGGGCGCCAAGGAACCCTTCCAGCCCCTTTTCATAGGCCGCCCTGTCCTGCTTTGCGCTCACCGCCCGGCTGCTCTTTCTGAGATAAGATGAAAGGCTGGCGTGAGCTGTGTCCAGCTCCTTCTGGATATCCTCTAGCACATAGGCGCTTGCCTCAACCATCCCGGCCACCGCCTTCACTGGAGATAGACAAGCTCCTCTGTCTTCCCGACCTCATACTTCCGCTCCCAGCTCTCATAGAACTTCTTCACCTCTTTTGTAACGCTTGGCCTGATGTTCTCCATGGCCTTTTCAAAGTGACGTGCCGTCACCTTCTTGGACTCAAGTTTGTCCTTCTTATCCTCAATGGTCTCTTTCAGGGCGAGCATGGCCGCCTCACGGCACAATGCCTCTATGTCGGCGCCCACCCAGTCAACGGTCTTTGCGGCAAGCTCCTTCAGGTCCACATCATCTGCAAGTGGGATGGATCTGGTGTGGATCTTGAATATCTCCAGCCTCGCCGCCTCATCAGGCACATGGACTAGGAGGAGCTTGTCAAACCTTCCCGGCCTGAGAAGACCGGGGTCAAGGAGATCGGGTCTGTTCGTGGCGCCTATAACGACCACGCCGTAAAGCTCTTCAAGGCCGTCTATCTCTGTGAGGAGCTGGTTCACAGTGCGCTCGCCCACACGTGTTCCCACCTCCTCGCCCCGTCTTGCGGCTATGGCGTCCATCTCGTCAAAGAATATGATGCAGGGCGCTGCCTGACGGGCCTTTTTGAATATCTCCCGCACCGCTTTTTCGCTCTCGCCAACCCATTTGCTCATGACCTC
>RFHW01000169.1 GCA_003695745.1 Methanobacteriota archaeon
GGTTTGACCCTGAGAAGGCAAAGAAGCTTGGGCTGAAGCCGGGGCCAGACTTTGCAAGGCTGAAGAGCGGGATGGAGGTGGATTCCGGGGGCAGGGTGATAAAGCCCGAGGACGTGCTGGTGTCGCAAAAGACGGTGATAGAGCTGGACGATGAAACGCTCAGGCTCCTTGGGAAAAACAAGGGCAGATAGCTGAACTCTGAATTTGGCCTGCCATGAGCGGTGCAGGCCGCCTTCATCAAATCCCTTCTCTATCCCGGAAAGAGGTGGTGAGGCGCTCCCCCTCCGGCAGCCCCCGATGTTCCTCACGTCTTCCCTGTGAGGCTTTCCAGCTCTTCGATGTAGCTTTTGAAGCCCTCAAGGGTCTTTTGCCCTGTTGAGATGGCCTCCCTGAGCTTTGAGCGCTCACCGGGGTCCTCTGTCCTGCTCAGGCTTTCTTTAAGCGTGGCCACCATGCTCCGGTGAAGCCTCTCCCGCCTTGCCGCCCTTTCATAGGCGGCGGCCATACCCCTGTCCCCCGATGCAGAGAGGAGCCGGGACTTCTCCCTCTCGATGCGGTCCAGGTCCTCAATGATGCTGTAGTTGACCTTCTGTATCAGCGTCTCTTTGGTAAAGGGCTTTTCAATGTAGTCGACAAGCTCCTCAATATCGCGGCGCCCTGCCGTCTCAGCCGTCAAGGGCTTTGCCGTGAGCATTGCAACAGGTATGTCCTCCAGCCCCTTCTGCCCCCTCATCTGCCTGAGGGTCTCCCAGCCATCGAGCCCCGGCATCATGATATCCAGCAGGATCAGGTCAGGCCGCAGCCCTCTCAGCCTCTCCAGCGCCTCCTCACCGCTTCCGGCGCCTATCACCTCGTGCCCAGCGCTCTGAAGGATCTTCTTAATGAGGAGCACAATGTCCGCCTCGTCATCCACTACCAGTATCCTCGCCATCTTTCCACCACCATTACCTTTTGCCTTTGAACTAATTATAGGTTGGGTTAACATATCTGTGCATTTCTGGACACATCCTGAAGTGGAAACGGTGCCAGGCCGACCGAAAGCCTTATAAATGACCTCCAGATTATCATTCTCGCCTATGGGGATATATGACTTTTTTATACCCTATAGGCCCCCTCCCCCACAACTTTTATATTAAGACACCGCTATAACTCTCATTATGGTCAAGGTCAGCGTGGTGAGGTGTGAGAGGCCAGATGTGAAGGGGGCGCTGGAGCTCATAGACTTCACACCGGGGGACTATGACCTTGTGGCCGTAAAACCCAATCTCTGCGCGCCGCTGCCCTATTACACTGGGGCTACAACAGACCTCAGGATGCTTGAAGAGGTCATAAAGATATTCAAGCCCTGCGCGGAGGAGCTTGTGGTGATGGAGGGCAACGGTTTTACAGCCACCGCGGACGAGGCTGCCGAGAAGACGGGGGTGCTCGATGTGTGCAGCTATTTTGACGTTCCCTTTGTAAATCTCTCCAAGGATATCGCCATACCTGTTAAGGGGGAGCTGAAGGCCCTGCGAGATGCAAGGATACCCCGCACATATCTGAAGGCAGATCTCCTTGTCAACCTGCCTGTGATGAAGACCCACACGCTGACGACGGTGAGCCTTGGGATGAAGAACCTCCTCGGCATCCTCCCTGGGAGGAAAAGCACCTATCACTCAAGGCTTTCAGACGCCATCTGCGACATAGCCAGGATCAGGAAGCCTGACCTCACCATCATGGACGCCATCATCGGCATGGAGGGAGAGGGCCCGATAAGCGGGAGCCCGAAGAAGATGGGCCTTGTGCTGGCAAGCGAGGACATACTGGCCCTGGACATAACGGCATGTCAGATTATGAGGGTGAACCCTGTGCACGTGGACCATCTTCAGAAGGCTGCCTACTACGGCCTTGGCGAGAGCAATCCGGCGAAGATCGAGGTGGTGGGCGAGCAGATACCGGATGTGTGGGACCGGTTCATCGTCTAAAGGCTCCAGTAGGGTGAAAGGGCATCCCTCAGAGAGCGTATTCTGGACCTCACGATATCCGAGGCAGTCCTGCTCTCCTCAGGCGCCTGCACACGCTCCTCACCTTCCAGCCCATAAAGCCCCTGCAGGCTTGCATGGACGCAGCGGGGTAGCCAGAGAAGGTTGTAGCCTCCTTCCAGCGAGAAAACACTCTTCTTTGCAAGGCCTTTCACATCCTCCGATATCCTCAGGTAGGTCTCTGTGGAGAGCTGCAGCCCCCCCAGGGGGTCGCTGAAGTGGGCGTCATAGCCTGCTGAGACAAGGAGGAGCTCAGGGCCAAAATCCTCAAGCACAGGGAACACGATCTCATCCAGGGCAAGCCCATAGCTTTCATCACCTGTGCCCGCCGGGAGGGGGATGTTTATGGTGTATCCCATGCCTTCGCCTGCGCCAAGCTCATCCAGAGACCCTGTGCCCGGGTAATGGGGCCACTGGTGGAGGCTGATATACAGGACCCTGTCTTCATAGAATATCTCCTGCGTCCCGTTGCCGTGGTGGAGGTCGAAGTCAAGGATGGCCGCTTTTTTGTATCCCTTTTCTCTGGCGTAGGCCGCCCCCACCGCCACATTGTTGAATATGCAGAAGCCCATGGCCCGGTCTCTCGTGGCATGGTGCCCTGGCGGCCGCACCAAGGCAAAGCCTGTGTCTGCAGAGCTGTTCAGGGCCGTTAACACCCCTCCAGCGGCGAGAAGGGCCGCCCTGTAGGTCTCTCCCGTGAAATAGGTGTCGCCATATACCGGGCTGGAGAGGCCTGAGGTGGCCTTCATCTCCTCCAGATGCCTCTTTGAATGGACGAGCAAAATATCTTTTTTACCTGCTGCCTGTGGCTCAACAAGGGGGAGGGTTTCAAAGACCCCCATCTCCTGCAAAAAACCCTTTATCGCCCTGAGCCGCTCCCTGTTCTCAGGATGCCCATCCATATGGTGTTTCAGGAAACCATCGCTGTAGACGATCATCTTGATATGAACCGCAGGATGTCATAGACAACCCGGCACGTGTCCTGAAGGACCCTCACATTGGATTGCTCAGAGCCGTATATGCATGAAATCGGGACCTCCTTGATCGTGAACCCCTTTCTCGCGGCCTCCAGTATCATCACATGCTCTATGGCGTATCTTTCAGCCCTCAGCTCAAGCTCAGGGACTATCCTGCCATCAAGGGCCCTGAAACCGGACTGGGGGTCGGTGATCCTCTGCCCTGCAAGGAGGCTGATGATCCAGCTAGCCACCCTGTTGGAGAACCTGCTACCGAAGGGCATGGACGAGTGGTCGTTGAAGAACCTGCTGCCTATGCAGAGCTGGGCGCCATCCATTACGCCCTCTATGAGCGCAGGTATCTCCTCAGGACAGTGCTGGAGGTCGCCGTCAAGGGTCACCACAACGTCAAAGCCCTCGCATCTCCTGAGACCCACCCTCGTGGCGTTGGCCTTGCCCGTGTTCTCCTCAAGGGTGATGGTGAGGGCCCCGCTCTCCCTTGCCACCTCGGCGGTGTTGTCCTGTGAGCCGTCATCCACCACGATGACCTGGTCCACCATGGGGAGGGTCCTCCTCACCACCTCTCCGATGGTCTTTGAAACGTTGTAGCCCGGTATCACTGCAGCGCTTTTCATCATCCCATCAACTCATATTGAAGGAGGTATATAAAAATGAGCCGCGGAGGCCCACATGGCATTGTTCATCCAAGGAAATAGATGATGGTGGGCACGATGAGCACCGCCATGGAGGTGGAGCGGTTCACACCCGCCTCCTGGACGAAGAGACCGATGGCGGAGGCGGTGGCGAGTATGAGCAGCCCTCTCCAGCCAGTGAGCAGGTCCACTAGGAGGGTGAGAAAGGCGATTATAACGAGGGAGAAGCTCCTGTAATCAAGGCTCTGGACAAAGAGGGCACCCATCTTTGCAAGCTCCAGGGTGATGAAGACAGCAAAGAAGGTGGTGAAGAGCACCACAGAGACCATGAAAAGGAGGTCTGCCGGTGAAAGGACATCCATTATCTCCTTCACAGCGATGGATGCGCCGCTTCGCGCCCGCCCGATGAGATAGAGGGCGAGGAAGGCGTATATGGAGTTCGCCGTGTTCACACCGCCCAAGGCGATGAGAAACTCCTTTTCATCACCCCCTCCAAAAAGCCCCTGTATGAGGGTTGCGCTCTGAGAGGAGCCGATGCTTGGCAGAAGACCGGCAAGCGCCCCGGCAAAGGACCCTGCAAGGACGCCTTTCCCATATCTCACAGGCTCCCATTCAAGGGTCTGGGGCGGGATGGAGGCGTTGGTCCTGAGGGAGGTGAGGAGGGTGCTCACGCCGAAGAGACCGGTGAGCGCAGGGAAGAGGGCGTATTTCAGGCTGATAATGCCTCTGTCAAGGATGAGGATGCCCAAGAGGCCTGAATAGAGCACTGCCAAAGCGGCATAGAGCTGACGCCCCCTGTTCTGCATCCACACTATGTAGAAGAGCAGGGCTATGAGGAGATAGGGCACGGCAGCCCTCACATAGGGATAGACTGCGGGCAGGACCATGATCCCTGCAAGCAGCATGAGCAGCCCCATGACCGTGGCCCCAAGGCCGCCCACAACAGTGAGCCGCACGGCCTCATATCCACGGCCCTTCAAAAGAAGCCTGTGCCCTGGAAGGACTGAAAGGACGCTGTCCTCTTGAGGGGCGCCAAGAAAGATGGACGGTATGTAGTCCACGTAGGAGTGGACCAGGGACATGGCTATCACAAGGGCTATGACGCTGTATGGTGTGAACGACTCAAGGAGCGCCGGGAGCAGGGCGATGACCACTATGACCACAGTGTTCACATGTATCCCCGGCACAAGCCCTGTGAAGGTGCCAAGGAGGACGCCCAGGAAGATGAAGGCCAGAAGATCTAACATTCCACATCCCCGGCTCTCCGAGGAACCACCTCAAGCTCGCCCCGATACTCATCCACCACGCCTCTCAGGGCAATCTCCCTTCCTTCTTCAACACAGCTCACGTCATGGGCAACACCTTTAAAGATCGCCACATTGATCCTTCCCTCTCCGTCCTCCAGGACAAAGAACAGGTGCCCATCGGCGCTCCTCCTTAACCCGTGCACAGTCCCCTTTACATAGACCCCGGAGCCCATGTCATCGGGGGTCAGGGACGATATGGGAACAGGGCCCTGCGCCTCTGACACCATGAAAAGGAGCACAAGCCCGATCGTGGAGAGGGCAAATGAGAGGCCGAGCATCCTCCCGTCATCCATGTCAGACCCATTCCACACCTATGACCTCTGCCGGCCTGCTTCCTCTGAGGGAGAGAAGGCCCTTCTCCACCCTCACCTTCACAAGGTCATCCTCCCGTGCGTTCATGGTGTTGCTGAGCAGGGCTGTCTGGGGCTTCACATTGGAGCGGAGGTCATAGTTGAACCTCACCCGGATATAGGGCCCCTCAACAGCCACCACACGCCCCACAGCATAGTCGCGGGAGTATCTCTTCAGGAAATAGCCGTAGATCACTATCACCCCGATCAGGGCGATGGCAGTAAAGTGGAAGAAGGGGAAGACCACCTTTACAAAGGGCTTTTTCACCTTCACCGCAGCGATGATGACCACGAGGGCCATGAAGGAGAGGAAGAGGTCCCGATAGGCAGGGTAATCCTCGAAATCCCTTTTGATCGGGACATAGAGGAGATAGATGATGAGGGAGAGGAGGGCCGCCCCGAAGACGGTATATGCCCGGGCGCCTATGGAGCCTGCTATGAAGAGTGTGGAGACTATGAGGAAGAGCCCCGATGCGGCCTGGAGCTTGAAGACGATGTAGTCCCTCACCTCGATGCCGCGCCTCTCAAAAAAGGGATAGAGCCTCTCCCCGTCAAACCTCTGAATCCGCTCCACCACCCTGCTAAGGGCCGGCACAGCCTTTATGAGGATATCAAGGATGAAGAGGTAGGCCCTTTCCAGGAGCCTGAGCGCCCTTTCGCCCACATCTTCAACAGAGACCATTGGCCAACACCACAGTCACATGTGCATGGATGAGTATATAATGGTTTTCA
>RFHW01000170.1 GCA_003695745.1 Methanobacteriota archaeon
CCCACCACCGGCCGGATCACCTTCTCGATGATGTCCTGTTTCATCTCCTCCCTGCCGATGTCCTCGTCATGCTGGGCTGCGATGACAACGGTGTCCACCCTCACAGGCGATCCATCCTCATATTCCACCGTCACCTGCGCCTTGCCGTCAGGACGCAGATAGGGGAGCACACCGTTCCTGCGCACCTCGGCAAGCCTCATGGTGAGCCTCTGCGCCAGCGAGATAGGGAGTGGCAGGAACTCAGGCGTCTCGTTCGTGGCATAGCCGAACATCATGCCCTGATCCCCGGCGCCCTGCTCGCGGTCCTCACTGGGAGTGACTCCCATGGCTATGTCAGGGGACTGCTCCTTCACCTTGTTCAGGATCTCCACGGTCCTGTAGTCAAAGCCGATCCTCTCATCGGTGTAGCCGATGTCTCTGATGGTGTCCCGGGCTATCTTATCAATGTCGAGCTCGGCCTTGGTCGTGATCTCCCCTGCCACGAGCAGGAAATTGGTGGTCACAAGGCATTCGCAGGCCACTCTGCTGTCAGGGTCCACAGCGAGACATGCGTCAAGAACGGCGTCTGATATCTGATCGCATATCTTGTCTGGATGCCCCTCCGTAACTGACTCGGATGTGAAAAAATGTCTTCCCATCATAGTATCTTCTTCTCCTTCCACCTAACCCTGAAATATGCCTTGGTATTTAACTCTTTTGCACAGGCCCTCTTTTCATGCCCGGGCTCACATAAAAGGAGGCATCTGGATATCCTCTTTCTGCAGGAGTGTTTCTCTGGTCTTTATGATCTCATCAATGGCCTCGTCAGATATGCTCGGCCCCACATTGGCCTTTACAGCCTCCAGCATTGCCAGGAGCAGCTCTTCCAAGCCGCCTATGAGCTCTTCACCGGACACGGCGCCGGAAGCAGCCTTCAATCGCTCCATGTCAGGCTTCCCGTCCTTGAGAAAGCCAACGTCTCCAAGGACCTTTGGATGTTTCTCCCTTATGCCTTCAAGACACTCTTCAAACATCGCCACAGCAGACTCGCCATAGAACATTGTCAGCTTCTCCGCTGCGATCCCGTAGAGAGCGTCATAGAGCCTGAGCACCTTATCCACGCTGAACTCGCCGCTGGCCGGCCGGTGATCCGCCATGGGACGCACTTCAACAGGCGCCTCTTTTATCTTAGGCACCACGGCCTTTGCAAGGAGCTTCAAAAGAGGCAGGTTGACCTCCTTCTCGGCAAGCACCACCAGGATACGTTTCCCGGCCATGATGGCGATAAGCTTTATGTTCTCAGAGTCTATTATCACCCTGTCAAAGGGTTTGGTGGACTGGAGGACGTCGATCACATAATGAAGGCGCTTCGCCGCCTTTTCAACGGCCTCGACCATCAGCTCAGGCACATCATGGACAAGGACATCCCTGTTCTCATCGATCACAAAGTAGCCCACCACCCCTGCCAGGTTATCCTTCAGATCATCAAGCACATCCTTCATCATATGTCCCGTTAACATATATGCCTTCTAGAAGTATTTAATGATTTATTCAAAGAAAATTAAAACACCCAGCTGCAGGGCCACCTCATCCAGAGAAAAAGATTTAATATGGGACCCATCCATACAATCTACCTGCGCCTCCGTAGCTCAGACTGGCTGGAGCGGCTGACTTGTAATCAGCAGGTCGTGGGTTCAAATCCCACCGGGGGCTCTATCTTATTTATACAAAGGCTATTGAGACCGGAGGGTGTTCGCTTGGGCGGAGCGAAAGGTTTAATAGGGCATTGCTGGGAATCTAGGGTCTTGTATGATGGCCCTCTTCAACTCCAAGGCGAATAGATGGGGATGCGCTGCCTGCAGCTATCTTTCAAAGATGGAGGGGTTAGCGCGGTGCAAGCTCTCAATGAAGGCCATTGACAGCCTTTCAAGATGCCCCCTTGGGGAATGAAGCGTTATATCCTTAGGGCTGGACAATCAATTATTTATCTGCAAAGCGCGATAGGATGGTTTAAATGGCGTTGAAGGCAGTTTTCTTTGACATAGACAACACCCTCTATGACAGCGCAACCCTTTCGGCCATGGCCAGGAGGAACTCTGTCCTCGCCATGATAGATGCCGGGCTCCAGGTGCCGGAGGAGCAGGCGCTCAGGGATCTACAGGAGGTAATTGAGGCCCACGGCCCAAACCATCCCCGCCACTATGATGAGCTTCTGAAGGTTTATGGCATGGATGAGCCCCGGATCATCGCGGCAGGTGTCGTTGCCTATGAGCACACCAAGATAGCCTATCTAAAGCCTTTTCCAGGGGTCGTGCCCACGCTCATGGAGCTGAAGAGACGCTATCGCCTTGGCGTCATATCCAATGGCCTGAGGATAAAGCAGTGGGAGAAGCTTGTGGGCCTTCGTCTCCACCACTTCTTCGATGTTGTTGTCACCTCTGAGGAATGCGGCTGTGAGAAGCCTGCGCCAGGGATATTTGAAGCCGCCCTCAGGGCCTTGGATGTCAGGCCTTCTGAGGCGCTGATGGTTGGCGACAGATATGATTCAGACGTTGTGGGCGCAAGAAATGCGGGCATGCATGCGCTGTGGTTTAAAAGAGAGGGCGAACCAAAAGCTTCAAATGAGATAAAGGGGTTTTCAGAGATACTGGACTGGATTAAGGGATCAAGATGGTAGCATGCCCCCGCTGCGGCAGCAGCAATGTGCGTAAAGAGCTTGAGCAGGTCTATGAGATAGATGACACCAAGTACTTTGACTTCCGCCTCGTCTGCGATGACTGCCTTTATACAAAGCCTTTCACAGCATCGAGGAAGAACCCTGTCCCGCGGGCAAGGGACGCTGTAACGGAGATGACCGCCTCTCTGAAGCTCAGGGACTATATGCCGCAGAGAAAAGAGGAGCCCCAGCCACCGGTGTCAAAGCCGGTCCTGGAAGGTCTTCCTCTGAGGGCAGCCTTCAGCCCGCTGCGCCACTCGCGGGAGCTCTTCGTCTATGGCGGCGCGATCCTCCTCGGCCTCATGATCGAGATCGCAGGCCTCTATTTCGAGAGCTACCTGAGGGCGCTGCGCATCGACCCCCTCGTCGGTTTCACCCTCTCGCTGATGATCTTTGTCTTAGGGCCCATCATAATCGCAGGGAGCCTCGTCTATTATGTGACAAGGGATCGGCTGAAGGCCATCCTCTTTGGCTCCATGGCCGTGCCGCTCACCATCATAATCCTTGCGCGGATCAGGGCGGTTTCATGAAGGAGCCGCTGATACTTGGATGCACCGCTGAGGCCATAAAAAAGGCCGCTGAGATCATAGGTGGAGGCGGGCTTGTGGTCTATCCCACTGACACCCTCTACGGCCTCGGCTGCAGCGCCCTTGATGAAGGGGCGATAAAAAGGCTCTATGCGGTGAAGAGGAGGGATCTGTCGAAACCTGTCTCAATCGCTGTGTGCGACCTCCGTATGCTCCGGAGATACACCTCCTTTGACGAGAAGGCCATGCAGGTTCTGGAGAGGTTCCTGCCCGGGCCTGTGACCATCATACTCCAGAAAAAAGGTCTTCCAGATCTTCTCACCGGCGGCGGGAGGACGATTGGCATCAGGATCCCTGAGAACAGGGCCGCCCTGCGCCTGATCATGAATGCAGGTGTGCCCGTTGTCTCCACAAGCGCCAATGTGTCAGGCAGGGAGCCGCCTGAAACGCCTGAAGAGGTGCTGGAGCAGATACCCGGAGTCGACCTCATCCTTGATGCAGGGAGGCTGGAGGGCCCTCCGTCCACGGTGATAGACCTCACTACAGAGAAACCGCGCATCCTGCGGGAGGGGAGAAAACCCTCCTGGGAGATTGCTGTTGTGCTGGAGGAGATCTATGGCGGCTTTGAAAAGAGAGGTTAAAGCCTGAGGGTCTCTCTTTTTTTGAGCATCACCTCCCCGGCGTAGAGGACGAGCAGGGCCAGCGCTGCAAGCGGGATGAGCGGCGCCAGGTCCCTGAGAGGCACCCGGGGGTTGGAGGCGAGCTTTGTGAGGAGGTTCAGGGGGTTCAGCCGATATAATCCTTCTCTGATGGAGAGAGGCGCGAACATGGCGAGGGAGGCGATGATGATGGTTATTGTCACCGTCAGGTTCGATTCCTTGAGCGTGTCTGACAGCGCTGAGATGAGGACGCCTATGCCGATGAATATCACATCAAGGATGAGAAGGAGGACCATGAGAAGGGGGATGTTGTACACCGGGATGCCCTTGTAGATGAGGAGAAGGATCCAGAGGAAGGACTGGAGGAGGGTGACCGCGAGTATGGGAAGGGTCTTTGAGAGTATGATCTCCCTCTTTGTAAGGGGTGATGCCACGAGTATCTCATAGGTCTTTCGCTCCTTCTCGCCTACGATGGAGTCGGTCACCATGTTCGTTGCCAGAAAGGTGGGCAGGAGCAGTATGAAGGGTATGAGCAGGCCGTACATGATGACGATGAACTCTGGCGAGGTCTCAGAGCTGCCTTCCCCCCCGATCACGGTGGTCTCTATCTCAATGGGGTTCAGCACGATATCGGCCGTCTCCATCTTCTCCTCAAGGGCCTTTCGTTTAAGCTTCATCGCCCTTTTTGACAGGACGTCGCTCACCACTGTGTCGGCGTATCCGGACAGAAGCTGTGTGTTGTCAAGATAGACCTCGAACTCGCTCTCGCTCCGTATGACAAGGAGGCCCACCAGACCGTGGTCATCTATTATGCGCTGGGCCAGAGCCTCCTGCCTCCCGCTCATAGCCAGCTCAGAGGGATCGCCTTGGATCGTTACAAGCTC
>RFHW01000171.1 GCA_003695745.1 Methanobacteriota archaeon
ACCGCTTCTCACGCCTGTTGAGCTGGAGATCGTCCTCGGGACAGGGGAGTGGGAGGACTATGAGATGGATGAGATCATGTAGAGCCCTATGACGCTATCAAAGAAAGAGCTGGAGATACTCCTTGAAAGATGCGAGCCCTTCAGGGAGCCCCGTGTTGAGCTGGAGCAGTATGTGACGCCGGCCCCCATCGCCGCTGACCTCCTTAATCTGGCGCTCCTTAAAGGTGATATCGCGGATAAAGGGGTTTTCGACCTGGGCTGCGGCACAGGGAGGCTGGCCATCGGCGCCTATCTTCTAGGTGCAGCGGAGGTCAGGGGATTCGACATAGATGAGGAGGCGCTTGAGCTGGCGAAGGAGAATGCTGCCAGAGCCGGGGCGTTTGTTGAATGGGTCGAGGCTGATGTGGCCGACATTGAAGAGTGGTGTGACACCGTTGTGATGAACCCGCCCTTCGGTGTGAAAAGGCCGGGGGCTGACAGGGCCTTTCTCACAGCCGCCCTTCGGACAGGCAAAGTTATATATACAATGCATAAAACCACGACAAGAGATTTTATAAAAAAATATATAGATAGGTTAGGCGGTAAGGTCACTGACATAGCTGCTGTGGACTTTGGCCTGCCACGTTCATATGGTTTTCACAGGAAAAGGCTAAAAAAGATAGAAGTGGATGTTTATCGCATAGAAAAGAGGAGAATGAAAGATGACAGAGGAAGGTAAGTTTGTAACGCCCGGTGAATCGCTGGGCATAAGTGAGGAGTTCATGCCCGGCTACGGGACCTATGAGGAGGATGGCAGCATATTCGCCGCAGTTTCGGGCACCGTGAAGATAGATATGCGTGATCGAAGCCTCAGCGTCGCGCCGAAGGTGAGCGTGCCGCCTGAGATCCATGACGGCGACATCATCATCGGGAAGATCTGGGAGATGAAGTCCCAGCTGGCCCTTGTGGACATCCTGAAGATAAAGGGTGTTGAAAGGGGTCTTCCCGGCAATGTGCGGGGCGCCCTGCACATATCCAAGGCGCGCGCCGGCTATGTCTCTGATCTCTCTAAGGAGTTCACAATCGGCGATGTCATCGCTGCTCGTGTGGTGGATGCCGGCCGCGAGCCTGTTGAGCTGACCACCGCGGGCCGCGACCTCGGTGTTGTGAAGGCCTTTTGCTCCAGATGCGGCGCCTCCCTTGAGCCCTTTAAAAGAGGGCTGCGGTGCGTGGAGTGCAGGAATGTGGAGCCCCGGAACGTCTCTGATATCTATGGCAAGGGTGAGGTCTGATGGAGATAGAGGTGTTGAGGGAGGATAAAGAGGGCTTTGAGATCCGGCTTGTGGGTGAGGACCACACCTTCCCGAACCTGTTGAACACGGCTCTGAACAGGAACAAGAAGGTCATGGCAGCGGCCTATAAGGTTGACCACCCCCTTGTCGGGGCGCCCACACTCTTTTTCAGGCTGAAGAAGGTGGCCGATGTCCCTGAGATCCCTGTGGGCAAGATCAAGGGCATAGGGCCGAAGACGGCAGAGCAGCTGGAGGCGGTGGGGATCAGGACTGCAAGCCAGCTTGTGATGGCCACAGAGGAGAGGCTGGCCAGGACAGGGATTTCTGAGAAGCTCCTCGCCAAATACCTTGATGAGGCGAGGAAGGCTGTGCCTGAGGACCGCTTTGGATACAGGGCGGTGCTGAAGGAGACGCTGAAGGAGATATCCAGAGAGCTCGAGGGCGTGAAAAAGGGTTTCAAAGGGGCAGCACGCTGATGCTTGATGTGGAAGGGAAGGGCCCGGCTGAGCTTTCAAAGATCGGCGACCCCTTTGTGAACTTCCTCTACTCCCTCGCCCTTTCAAAGGCCTTTATGCGTCCTCTGGGGCGGAAGGTCTCCAATTTCATCCTTGCAGAGGCGGTTGTGCGCTCAGGGTTGAGGGACAGGCTGGGGAGCCGGCTGAGGCGGGGCGACCTAGGCGACATTGCGGAGGGGCTCATATTTATGGCCTGGGCACAGGGAAAGATGGATATTGGCGAGGCCGTGGAGATCCTTGCCGGACCCCTTTCCACAGAGGAGGACAGGCTCAGGCTGCGGGAGGAGTCCGTCAAAGGCTTTGAGAAGCTGCTGAGGCACGTTGCAGAGCTATGCCTGATATAGTCTTTCGAAACATCAAGGATGAGATCAGGATACTGGGCGTTGATGACGCGCCCTTTGACAAGTTCAGGGATGAGAAGACCGATCTCATAGGCGTGGTCTTCAGAGGCGGATCCTATGTGGAGGGTGTTTTGAAGAGGGAGATCACTGTGGACGGCGACGACTCCACCGAATCCATCGTTGAGATGGTGGGGTCCACGCGGCACAGAGGTCATCTGCGTGTTCTCATGTTAAGCGGGATCACCTTCGGAGGCCTCAACATCGTTGATGTGGATGTGCTCCACCGGGAGACCGGGCTGCCTGTGATCATCGTCACCAGACGGCTTCCGGACCTTGCTGCCATGAAAAAGGCCATAACCCATGTGCCCAGGTCTGACGAGAAGATACGGCGCCTCCTTGCTGCCGGCGACCTCTATGAGATCGACATGCCCGGCGGGAAGATGGTGGTCATACAGAAGAAAGGCCTCTCCCTCAGGGATGCGCGGGATATTGTGCGTCGAAGCACTGTGCGGGGGCTGATGCCTGAGCCCCTGAGGGTCGCCCATCTCATTGCCTCAGGGATCACAAGGGGCGACTCAAAGGGGAGGGCATAACCTATATATTGGAGCGGTGTTGGAAGTTAGGGTCTATGGATATCAAGGAAGAGGTCCTGCAGACCGGCAAGTATGTGATTATCGGGCTCGTGCTCTCCGTCGCCATAAACCAGGGGCTTGGATATGCCCTGCACACTGAGAAGCCGATCATGGCGGTGGTCTCCAACAGCATGGTCCCTGTCTTTTACAGGGGTGATCTGATCGTGGTGAAGGGCATAGACTGCGAGGACATAGAGGAGGGCACCATTATCGTCTATCAAAACCCCTTCAGAGGCATACCTGTGGTCCATCGGGTGGTGGCAATAGACCGGGACTCCCAGGGCAACATCTATTTCACCACAAAGGGCGATAACAACCCCCATACAGATCAGGCTTCAGGCATCTCCCCGCCGGTGAGATGCAGCTGGGTGAGGGGCGAGGTCAGGCTCATAATCCCGAAGCTCGGGCTTTTCAAGGTGGCCCTGATAGAGCTCAGCAAGGCTGTGGGGTTTGGTTAGACATGGCTCTTCCAGCGACCCCTGCCGTTGCCGTTGACGCTATCGTAGAGGGGGAGGAGGGGATCGTCCTTGTGAAAAGGGGTGGCGAGCCCTTCAGCGGCATGTGGGCCCTTCCAGGTGGGTTTGTCCGGGTCGGCGAGTCTGTTGAGGAGGCGGTGGAACGGGAGGGCTATGAGGAGACAGGGCTGAAGTTCCGGCTTAAAAGGCTTCATGGCATCTATTCACAGCCGGGGCGCGACCCCCGCGGCCATGTGATATCCCTGTGCTTCGTCGGCGAGGGCGCCGGCAGGCCGAGGGGAGGTGATGATGCGAGGGCTGCCCGTTTCTTCCCTGTCCATGAGCTCATGGGGCTTGACCTCGCCTTTGACCATAAGAGGATCCTCAGGGATTATCTGGAGGCAGGGGATGTTCTGTAGGAAGTGCGGGGGGCTTATGCTCCCGAAGGAGGGCATGCTCACATGCACGAGATGCGGCCATAAGCAGGAGATCGTCAATAAAGAGGTTCACACCCGCGTGGAGAGGCGCGGGGGCAAGAAGAAAAAGCTCCTTGTCCTTGATGAGGATGCAGATGTGACCACCCTGCCTGTGACCCGAGCCGAATGCCCCAAGTGCAGGAACATGGAGGCCTACTGGTGGCTTATCCAGACCCGCAGGGCAGATGAGCCTGAGACCCGTTTCCTGAGATGCACCAAGTGCAAGCACACATGGCGCGAATATGACTAATAATCCCTGTTTATGAGGAAGTCCACGAGGGATGTTATCTTCTCCTCCGCCTCCCCCATAAGCTTCACCTTTCTAAGCGCCTTCAATGCGTTTTTCTCATAGGCCGCTGCAGTGTCCACAGCATATTCATAGGCGCCTTTCTCCTCCATCTTCTTTATGACGAAGGCTATCTCCCTTTTGGTGAGCCTCTTGTTCCCGCTGTACAGGGAGGCCAGCTCCTTTCTCTCCTTTGCGCTGGACCTTTCAAAGACATATATCACTGGAAGGGTCTTCTTCCTGTTGCCTATGTCAGAGCCCCTTGGCTTCCCTGTGCTCTTGGGATCGCCCCATGTGCCGATGATGTCATCGCGTATCTGGAAGGCCATACCGATGTCCCGCCCGAACCTCCTGAGGTTCTTGATGGTCTTCTCATCCTCTGTGGCAAGCACGGCGCCTACATGGACGGATGATTCGATGAGGGCGGCTGTCTTGCACCGTATCATCTCCAGATACTCCTTGGTGGTCACGTCCAGACGCTCCTCAAAGCTCATGTCAAGGTACTGTCCTTCACAGAGGGTCATCACCGTCTCATTGAGTATCTGGAGGACCTCCACCACCTTTGCCTCGGTGACATTGACATCTTTGAGCCTGAGGGCAGCGAGGTTTGCAAGGACATGCATCCCGTCGCCCACGTTTATGGCATGGGCATCCCCCCAGAGCTTCCATACCGTGGGCTTGTGCCGCCGCTCCTCATCCCGGTCCTCGATGTCGTCGTGGATCAGCGAGAAATTGTGTATAAGCTCGATGGCGGCCGCTGCCGGGACCGCCTTGTCATAGACCCCGCTCAGGGCGTTGTACGTGAGCAGACAGAGGAGGGGCCTGAACCTTTTTCCCTTGTACTGCTCCACAGGCCTGAGCTCCTCATCCAGCCACCCGAGGTGATAGCGCATCATGTCATAGAGCATCCTCTGTCTGGCGCGCCCCTCTAGGAGCTCCCTGATCTCCTCTTCAACCATCTCCACAAGCTCACCATCTATCTGGCTTTTCATCCTGCATCCCTTTCAGAAAGGCCTATATATGGCGTTTCTCGCTATCTTCACCAGCCCCGCCTTTGCCTCGCTGTCAGGAAGTGAGCCAAGCTCAGCTTCCGCCTTTTTGCTGAACCACTCAGCCCTTTTAGAGGCATATTCTATTGAGCCGGCGCCTTTTATAATCTCCGATGCAACGTCGATGTCCTTTTTGCTCTTGCGTTTTTTCTTTATAATGGATTCGAGGGTCTTTCTATCGCCTCCGCTCGTGTGCTTCAGGGCATGGAGGGCTGCGATGGTCACCTTCCCCTCCCGTATGTCTATTGCCATGGGCTTTCCAAAGCGGTCCCCCCCTGTGATGTCCAGTATGTCATCCACCATCTGGAAGCTTATGCCCAGGTATCTGCCGAACCTTGCAAGGCACTCCACAACCTCCCTGTCACCTCTTCCAAGGAGGGCGCCGCAGCGGGTGCACGCCTCAAAGAGACAGGCCGTCTTCCTCTCCACGATCTCCAGATACACCTCCTCTGTCATATCTGTGTTGCCAGTGTGCCGATACTCCAGCATCTCGCCTTCGCTCAGCTTGATACAGGTGTCAGAGATCACCTCTGTAAGCTCCTTTATCTCATGGGTGCCAACAAGGCCGAAGGCCCTTGAGAAGAGGAGGTCGCCTGAAAGTATGGCCGCCACTTCACCCCATTTCTTGAACACCGTCTCCACACCCCTGCGCTTGGAGCTGCGGTCTATGATGTCGTCGTGGATGAGGGTGGCAGTGTGTATGAGCTCAACAGCCACAGCTATGGGCGCGGCATAGGTGATGTCCCTCTTCTGATCAAGGCTGCGGAAAGAGAGGATGACGAGGAGGGGTCTTATCCGCTTGCCCCCCACCTCCACAAGATGGCGTGAGGCTGCGGCAAGGGGATGGGGCGAGAAGACCGAGACCTGTTTTATGATCTCCCTGTTCACATAGGAGATGTCACCGCCAAAGGGCTCGAAGCCCTCCCAGAAGCTTTCCATGGTCATGCCTCCTGCCATAATGGTTTATCAATCTTTCCGTTTCAGGGGAGGCCAAAGCTTTATCACAGGTGAGCTGGAAAAGCTCTTCTTATGATATGCGGTGTCGATGAGGCTGGCAGAGGCCCTGTTATCGGCCCACTCGTCGTTGCCGGCGTGCTTGTGGATGAGGAGGGGCTGGGGAGGCTTGTTGAGATGGGGGTGAGAGACTCCAAGAGGCATACGCCGGTTCAGAGGGAGCGGCTCTACAGAGAGATTACCGCCGCCTTCAGATGGCGTGTCCTGAAGATAGAGCCTGACGAGCTGGACTCCCTTATGGCCCGCAGCAGCCTCAACGAGATCGAGGCAGATGCCTTTGCATCCGTCATCGAAGGGCTCGCTCCAGAGACCGCTTATGTTGACGCCGCGGACATAAGCTGCAGCAGCTTCGCTTCCCAGATACTGGAGAGGCTTGAGAGGCGGCCGCAGAGGCTTGTGGTGGAGCACAGGGCGGACGAGAGATACCCGGTGGTCTCGGCCGCATCCATCGTTGCCAAGGTGGAGCGGGACAGGGAGATAAAGAGGCTTCACACCGTCTACGGCGACTTCGGAAGCGGATATCCCTCTGATGAAAAGACCCTTCACTTCCTTGAACACTATTTCAGAGAGCACAGGCAACTGCCGGTGTGCGCAAGAAAAAGATGGAAAACCGCCCAGCGAGTGTCCAACCAGCGGCTCGAAGACTTCTACTAAAAAGCTTCACTTCGAAGCAGCATCGCTGTTATTAACAAAATCATTGAAACGAGGAGTTTGATCTGTGCTTTTTTATTGGGCGGAGAGCCAATGTGATCAATGCTGTAAACTGCTGAGTACAAGAAGATAACACTGCCTAAGAAGCCTATCGTTTCAACGTATTCCCTGGAAGGCCAAAGAGCTTTTCTGGCAGCCGAATATAAGATAAGGAAAAATGTTGTAACCGTCCACAGGATAAACAGCGGCACTTCGATTCTGATCCAGAGAGGTCTGAAATACTCGATGATATCTTTTTTGCTCAAACCCATTTGACCACCCGAATGAGACCCCAGATCATGAGGACTATAAATA
>RFHW01000172.1 GCA_003695745.1 Methanobacteriota archaeon
ACCCCTTCAGGGGCGTCCGGGCCGCCGAGGATGACTATGAATTTCTGTGTCCTGTACTGGTCAAAGTCATCTGCCGTGGCATGTATCACCTCAAGCCCTTTGCTCTCCAGGAATTGGATGAAATCCGAGGCGAGGCTGTAGTCAATGGAGTTTGCAAGGACCACCACCCTGGGCTTGGGCGGGAGCTTCACATCAAGGACCACGATGGAGGGATAGATAGGATTATCGGTGTACTGGATGAATGGAGAGCCCTCGTCTGTCTGATACCGCTCCATCTCAAAGGACACGCTGTCAGCGCCGTTGAGATACCCTGTCACCGAAAACTCTTTGGCGCTCATCTCGCTGCCGTTCAAAAGGAAGGTTGCATCCCTGTCTTTGAGGAGGTTGCCGTTGAAGTAGAGGGCGTCATGAGGCTGCTCCCTGTTCTGATAGACCGTGTACAGGGTCCCCTCGCTCCCGGCAGGGTATTGGGCCCCGGTGAATTCCAGGCTGTAGGCCGCGTCGTTGACATCCCTCTTCTCCAGATACTCCACGCCGTGATAGACCCAGTACTGGTGCTCCTCCTCAGAGGGATAGAAGTTCAGGAGCACTGCGCCGTCGAAATAGTAGCGCTGCGTGGCATAGACATCTGTGATCGTGAGGGTGTTCGCTCCGGGAATGACCATGCCGGTAACATCAAAGAAGATGGTCTGGCGCTCGTGGTCCAGCCTCCCGTCGCCCCGCGGGCTGCCGCCTGTTGAATCGGTGTGCTCGCCTGCTGCAAGGACATTGCCGTTGAACTCCACAGTCCATGTCATAGACGGCTGATAATAGTCGGAAACCAGAAGATAAAGATAGGACTTCACAGGCTCGCCGCTGTCTTCGACGTTTATGGTGAAGTCATGCTCAATGTTTTCGTCCATCAGCCCCCGTCTGTTGAAGGCCGAGCCCTCTGAGGGCTGCGGGAACATGCCGCTCACCTCAAGCCGCCAGCTGTGGGTCTCCCCATCCATCAGCGGCACTAGCGGGTTGTCTGCCAGGTTCCCTCCATGGACTGCGGCCGGATTCATGAGCAGGGCCGCAAGGACCATGAGGAGAAAGGCCCTTCTCGCTCTACATACACCCATTATCCTGTCCTCTTTATGATGTGCCATCCGAACTCGGTCTTCACAGGCTCCTTTGTGGTCTCTCCCTTTTCAAGGCTGAAGGCCGCCTTCTCGAACTCCCGCACCATCATGCCTCTTCCGAAGAATCCCAGGTCCCCGCCTCTTTTGCCGGAGGGGCAGAGGGACCTCTCCCTTGCAATGGCTTCAAAGCTCCCGCCACCGTTAAGAAGCCCTATGACCTCCTCGGCCTCCGGCCGTGTCCGGCAGAGGATGTGTGATGCCCTGATCTTGGACATGCCACTCACTTACACCGCTGTCGTTTATAACCCTTTCCATGGGCTTATGGAGCCCGGGGACGGTGGTGTGTACCCTGAATCTACATGGGCGGGAAGCAAAGTTTATATTGTCCGCTATCGTCATTATCTGTAATTAAAAAATTTTGTTTCCCCCCTTGTGCGGAAAGTGGGATCGGGCCCATGAAGACGGATGAAGGTAGGAGAGCGGATGATGGTGCACCGCTCCTTAGAGGGAGTGTGGCAGAGGGTGTGCTGGACTCCATAAAGGATGGCGTGACCCTTGCGGACAGGGAGTACCGTCTCGTCTATGTGAACAGGGCGGTCCTTGACTCCTTCGGCTTCAAAAGCCGTGAGGAGGTCCTTGGCAGGATCTGCCATGAGGTCTTCTTTGAGAGGGACGAGCCCTGCGAGTGGTGCCGATGCAAGGCCTGTTTTGAGACCGGTGAGCCCCAGCACAACAGGGTTGCCTTCCAGGGGGATGACGGGGTGACGCGGTACTATGACCTCCACACATACCCCTATTTTGAGGGTGGTGAGGTGACCCATGTCATCGAGGTGGCAAAGGACGTTACCGAGGAGGCGAACCTCCTCTCAGAGCTTGAGAGGCTCGCTGCCATAGCCGATTCCTCTGCCGATGCCATGATGTCCGTTGACCTTGAGGGCAGGGTGGTCTTCTGGAACAAAGGCGCCGAGAGCCTCTTTGGATACCAGAGGGAGGAGATCCTTGGACGGCACTATCATGTCATCGTGCCAGAGGAGCTGCGTGATGAGGCGGAGGAGATGAGAAAGGAGGCCCTGAAGGCAGGCTTTGTGAGGAACTATGAGACATACAGGCTCCGTAAAGACGGCGCAGAGGTGCCGGTGAACATAACCCTCTCTCTCGTGAGGGATGAGAAGGGCAATCCCGCCGGCATCGCCGGCAACATGAAAGACCTGACAGAGATGAAGAGGCTTGAGGAGGACTATCGCAACCTCTTTGAGAATGCAAGGGACGGCATCTCCATAACAGACAGGGAGGGGACCCTCGTACTCTTCAACCCCCAGTTCATTGAGATGACCGGCTACAGCGAGAAGGAGCTCAGGGGCATGCACCTCTCAAAGCTCATCCATCCAAGGGATCGTGAGCGGGTCCTTGCATATAACAGGAGGCTGATGGCAGGGAAAGATGCGCCCCGGAGCTATGAGTTCAGGATGCTGCGCAAGGACGGCAGGGTCATGGACGTGGAGGTGACGGCCAGCCCCATCGTCCATAAGGGTGAGATCGTGGGGACCCAGGGCATCCTCAGGGACATGTCGGAGCGGGGCAGGATGGAGCTGGAGATCATCGAGACCAAGAGGCATCTTGAGACGGTCCTGGACACCATTGAAGAGGCGATCTGTGTGATCGATCCTGAGCTGAGGATCATAAGCTTCAACGAGGCCTTTGCAGAGAACGTGAGCACGCCCCGTGACGAGATACTTGGAAAGACCTGCTATGAGGTGCTCCACGGCTACGGTGAGAAGGAGTTCAAAGAGGACTGCATGGGGCGCTGCATCGTGCGAGAGGCCTTTGAGACAGGGAGGGCTGTTGAGTCCGTCCACCACCACGAGGCAGATGGATACACCCTGTACCATGAGAGCCGGGCCCTCCCCAGCAGGGACCACCTGGGCGAGGTCATGCAGGTGGTGTATGTGGTCAAGGACATCACCGAGAAGAAGGAGATGGAGAGGGCTCTGCAGGAGAGCGAGGAGAAATACCGCAGCGTCGTCGAGAGCAGCCCTGACATGATATTCCTCGTGGACCGCAGAACAGGGGTGATCGTAGATGTGAACAGGGCGGCAACCCAGCTCCTTGGCTATTCAAAGGAGGAGATCATCGGCACAGTCTCAGGCTCAAGGGTGGTGCCATCCCAGAGGAAGGCCTATGAGGAGCAGCTTGAAAGGCTCAGAAAGACAGGCTCCTACAAGGGGGAGTTTGATGTGCAGAAGAAGGGAGGAGGTGTGGTCACCGTTGAGGTGAGGGGCGCGCTCCTCGGTGATTACATGGTGACCATAGGGCGGGATGTGACCGAGCGCAGGAAAGCTGAGAGGATGCTCAGGGAATACGCCTCTGAGCTGGAGCACTCCAACAGGATGAAGGACCTCTTCTCAGATATCATGCGCCACGACCTCCTGAACCCCTTAGGCGTCATCAAAAACGTCTGCGAGCTCCTTAGCGATGACCTGAAGAAGACCGGCGCAGAGGAGGAGCTCCGCATACTCCGCAGGAACCTGGATAAGATAGAGGACCTCATCGACTCTGCCACAAGGTTCGCCATGGTGGAGAGCGCAGAAGAGCTCGAATTTGAGCCCGCAGATCTCGTGGAGATCCTCCATGAGGTCCTTGAGACCCTGAAGGGGGCTGCGGCAGAGAAGGACATAGATATCCGGATCCCTGAGGGAGAGTTCACTGCAGAGGTGAACCCCTTTATCGAGGATGTCTTCTCAAACCTCATCTCAAACGCCATAAAATACAGCCCTCAGGGGGGCGATGTGACCGTTGAGATCGATGACAGGGGGGATGTGCTCGCTGTGACCGTGGCCGACAGAGGCCCCGGCGTCCCGGACGAGCATAAAAAGAGCGTCTTCGAAAGGTTTAAAAGGGCTGAGAAAGGTAGTGTGAAGGGCAGCGGCCTCGGTCTTGCAATCGTGAAGAAGGTGGTGGAGCTCCATAAGGGCGAGGTCTGGATCGAGGACAACCCCGGAGGCGGGAGCAGGTTCATCTTCACGCTCCCTAAAAGGAGAGGCAGAGATGTCTGAGATGGTCATGGTCGTGGACGATGAGAAGGGCTTCCTCCATCTGGCCAGGAAGATCCTTGAGAAGGAGGGCTACAGGGTCATCACCGCAGAGAGCGGGGCAGAGGCGCTGGAGAAGCTCAGGAGGACACGGCCCGACCTCATACTCCTCGATGTGATGATGCCTGAGATGGACGGATGGGAGCTCTGCCGGAGGATAAAGGGAGAGAGCTCCACGGCGGACATCGCCGTTGCCATGCTCACCGTAAGGGATTCGGAGGAGGACAAGGTCAAGAGCCTCGGCCTCTGCAGGGCTGACTGGCACATAACAAAGCCCGATGACTTTAAAAAGATCGGTGACACTGTTAGATGGCTGATTGAAAGGAGCGGCCAAAAGAAGGTGTCTGTGAAATGACAGTGGTAATGGTGGTCGATGATGAAGAGGATTTTCTCTACGAGGTGCGCAGGATGCTGGAGAAGGAGGGGATGGATGTGGTGACCGCCAGCTCAGGCAAGGAGGCGCTTGAGATACACAAGGGGCAGCGGCCCGACCTCATACTCCTCGATGTGATGATGCCTGAGATGGACGGATGGACGGTGGCAAAGATGCTGAAGAGAGACGGACACACAAGGGACATCACCCTGGCGATGCTCACTGTGAAGAGCACCCTGGAGGACAAGATCCAGAGCCTTGAAGATTCAATGGCGGACTGGCACATCGCAAAACCCATTAAAAGGGAGAGGTTCATAGACACGGTGAAGTGGCTTTTAGAGAATCCACCTGTGAAAGGAGCAGAAGCAGAGAAAGGCGAGGTGAAAGGATGAGCACCATACTGGTCGTTGACGACGAGGAAGACATCAGGTTCGTGCTGGGGCAGATGCTGAAGAGAGAGGGTTATGAGGTCCTCTCTGCAGGGAGCGGAGAGGAGGCGCTGGAGATGCTGAAGAAGACCAGGCCAGACCTCATACTGCTGGATGTGATGATGCCCGGTCTCGACGGCTGGGAGACCTGCGCCCGGATAAGGTCCCAGGAGGAGACGAAGGACATAACGGTGGCAATGCTCACCGCGAAGACATCTGATGAGGACAAGATACGGGCCCTTGAGAGCTCAGGGGCGAACTGGCACATCTCAAAGCCCATTGACAGGGCAAAGCTCATAGATACGGTCCGATGGCTTCTTGAAAGCCCGCCGAGGAGGCACGGCCATGGCAAGGACGGTGTGGAAAAGGGAGGGGACAGCTAAATGGGCATCAGCGTCTGCATAGCCTCAGGGAAGGACGGGGTCGGCAAGAGCGTGGTGGCCGCGAACCTCGCCATAGTCCTGTCATCTCTGGGTGTTGAAACGCTGATAGTGGATGGCGACATTGAAGGCGCGAGCGTGGGGCTCATACTCGGCGTGGACCCGGGAGGCCTCACCATCCATGACTGCCTCTCTGGAAAGGCCGATCCAAAAAAGGCGGTGATAGAGGCCTCCGGGACAAAGGCGGTGATAGGCGCCATCGGGATAGAGCAGCTTGTAGGCGCCTCCCTTGAGAACTTCCCCAGCATACTTGAGGACTTCACAGGCGCATTCGACATCGTTCTCGTAGATTCACAGGGCGGGCTGGGTGATAACACGGTCACGGTCATCGGCTCCTGTCAGGCCCTTCTGCTTGTATTGACCCCTGACATAGGCTCGGTGACAAACGGCCTGAAGATACTTGCAGTGGCAAAAAAGCTCGGCACAACCGTCCTCGGAGCCCTTATAAACAGGAGCGGAAGCCCCTATGACATCCCTGCCGACAAGATAGCGGACCTCATGAGGCTTGACGTCATAGGCGAGCTTCCTGAGGATGAGACCGTGAAAAGGGCGCTCTTTGAAGGCGTCCCTGTGTCGGTGGGATATCCTGACTCGCCCTTTTCAAAGGAGATACGCTCTGTTGCAGACAAGCTCATAGGCAGGACCTAGCAGTTCCTGCACTTCCTGCCGTTTTCACAGAATATGCTGGCCGTCTTAAGAAGACCCCTGTTCTTCTGCAGGCAGAGCGCTATCTCATCTGCGCTGAGAGATTCCTTTATGAAGAGGGACCGGTGTTTCTTTGACGCCGCATAGGCCAGCTTTCTGTCGTGGGTGACCAGGATGGAGTTGAACTTGCTCAGGAGATGGAGTATCTCCTCATCGTCCATGGCCGTGTCTATGTCGCCTATGTGCAGGACCTTCCCCTCGCTGTGAAGCCTTTTCACCTTCTTCGGGATGTTCACGTCAAGGATGATGTCAATCACGGGACATAGCTCCAGTATCCTATGGGGATCTCAATCAGTTTTTCTGTGAGCCCGGCCAGCTCCTCCGCCTTCTTGCGGCCGATCTTCACGCGCTCCATCATGCCGCCGCTGTTCAGGTCCTGGAACCGGGCCTCGGCGGAGAGCCGGTCCATGAGGGGCAGCTCCGCGTCCTCTGCCATATGGCAGGAGCTGGTGTACCGGATGCCTCCTGACTGGGAGGCGGTCTTCAAAACAGGGGAGTCTGTGAACTGCCCTGTGTCAAGCATTGCGAAGCGACGGGCAGCTCCGGAACTGCGGCTGGCTGTGAGTAGCCATCCAAGGCCTGTGCCATCGCTCCAGCGGCGGAGCTCCTCTGACATGTGCCTTATGAGGGTGAGCCCCAGATCGAGCGCTGACGGCGACTGGTGAAGCTCCTCTCCAGAATGGGCCTTCACAGCCTCGTTTAGGCCTACATAGCCTATGACGCCCGGGCTCCTGTGAAGATCGAAATATGCGCCTGAGCCTGCGGACATGGAGAGGAGCGGAAGGGCGCCCTGGGAGAGCCTCCTTTCCATCACCTCCCTCTTCACCATCACCGCCTCCCGCGCAAGGCCCATTGCCTCTTCAAGGGCTTCGAAGAGCCGGCTGTCGCTCCCTCCTGAGCGGTATGCGACCCTCGGCAGGTTGATGGAGACGCGCTGGAGCGTGGCAGGTCTCATCGAGCCCCCTCTGAGATCCTCCAGCCCCTCTTCATCAGGGGTGAGAACGATGCCGCTGGAGTGGGGGCATGTGCCGGGGCCAAAGCCGCCTGTTGCCATGTTCAGGAAAAAGGCGCTTTTGCCCTCTGCGGCCATCCTGTGGATGAGGGTGTTGAAGCCCCTGAAGCCGCTCTTCCCATGGTCCTCCTCTCTCAATCTATAGATGAGCCTTGGCGACTGGAAGGGCCTTCCGGCGGAATCGCCCTTCAGCGACTCCTCCACAAGGGCCTGCGCAAAGAGCCGGGCCTCCTCCTCAAAAGCAGAGTATGTGGTGCCTTCCTCCGTCTTCCCTCCCGGAAGGACCGCCTCTATCCCGCCCAGCTCCTCGGGCACGCCGTAGTCAAGGGCGATGTCCAGCATGTTTGGGCTGCCCCCGATGAGGCTGGACTGGGCGATCTCGAAGAGGGCTGTCTGGGCAAGCCCCTTTATCTCCTCGTATGAAAGCCCCTGCAGATAGGGTGCAAGCCAGACGTTGAGGGAGTGCAGGCCCTGTGCCGATGAAAAGCTGGAGCTGAAGGCCTCCACAGCCTTTATGATGTGGAGAAGGGCCACAAGGGGTTTTTTCGCCGGCGCCGCGGCTCCGCCTGCGCCTTTGAAGCCCTGTCTCAGGAAGGTGCGTGGGTCGTGGAAGATGGTGTATGGCCTGGTGACGAAGTGCTCAAGGCCGTGGACATGTATGTCCCCTTTCATATGGGCGTCTGCAATGTGCAGCGGCAGGACCTTGAGAAGGGTGTATTCCCTGAATATGCTCTCCGCCATGTGTCTGTACACGTCCTCAGGGCTCCCTGTGGCGCCGTTCCTTCCCGCCGGGGCCTGCTCTATCTGCTGGGCCGCGTCATAGACTGGCATGCCGAGCCTCGTGTAGTCTGAGCGCGCGCTCTCATATCCGTGCTCAAGGAGCTTTACGTTCACCACCTCCCTGATGAGCGGGCCTGATGTAAAATCGAGGTTCAGCCTTCTGAGCTCGGCCTCGGTCTCCTTTGCAATGGTCTCTGCCACCTCCTTTGGCAGCGCCGTCTCCTTCACAAGGGAGCTCACGATCCTCTTTCGGTCAAAGGTCTCTATGGTGTTCTGGGAGGTCCGCACATACATGCTGTGGAACCTCTTGTATCTCTCGGCCACGCCCGGGTTCCTCTTGTAGAGGGCGGCGTAGGTCTTTTCCTGTATCTCCCTTCCGCTTATGCCGTCGAAGACCTCCTTTGACACCTCAAGGGCCACCTCGGCGGCTGTCCAGAACTCAACACCGGCCTCTATGCAGTCGGTGGTTATGACGTTGGGGTCGAAGGTCTCTGTCTCTCCTGAGCTTTTCACGACCTTTGCGCCTGAGCCTCCAGCTGCCATGGCTGCCATCCCTTTTATTAATATTCTTAATGACTCCTCTTTGTATTTTTAATATTTGATGTTGGATAAGCATTTATAAAGATTTCGGAATGGATATGTTAAACAAAAGGCCAAAAAATATTTATAATATTAATTCAAAAGCCCATCTCAAGGGGGCAGACCCCCGTTGCAAGTGGAAAGACACACCCCGTGGTCGCCATGGACGACATAGACCGAAAGATCATTGAAAAACTGCAGGAAAACTCCCGCGCCTCATACAAGGAGATAGCAAGGGACGTGAAGATCTCGGACGTGGCCGTTCACAAACGGATCAAAAAGCTCCAGAAAGAGGTGATAAGGAGGTTCACCGTCGCCGTGGACCAGAGGAGCCTTGGCAAAGGCACGACAGCGATCCTGATGGTCAAATGCGACGTGGGCGCAGCACCCGTGATAGCTGAGAGGCTCTCAGCGATGCCTGATATCACCGAGGTCTACTCCACACTCGGCGAATACGACATCGTGGCAAAGATCAGGACAAAGGACATGGAAACATTAAAGGACATCGTGGAGAAACAGCTGCGCATGATAAAGGGGCTGCACGAGATAAGGACAAGCATTGCCTTCGGCTCATACAAAGAGGAGCAGAGCCTTGTGATGTGACTGGGAAAGGCAGCCCTGCCTGGGAGATCCTTTTGCAAAAACACCTATACTCCAATCGAAACCCATAAATAGCCTCTTTCCGCAGATTCTTTATTATGATCCACATCCCGCCGGGCTCGAAGGTAGATGTTGCCCTGGGCAGCCCGAGACAGGCCATGGAATACGCCCAGACAAAAGGCCTTACAGGGAGGATCGAGTTCACCTTCAACCTCAAGACCGTCCATCTCTTCTGGAAGGATGGCAAGCCTCTTGGCGCCATCATGCTCCCCAAGTTCGGGATGGACGCCACCTACGGCAGGGACGTTGTCAACGCCATGCCACAGCTCATAAAAACGGTGCAGAAGATAAGCATATACACCTACAGCGAGCCGGACCTGCAGGGCATCATGGAGAAACATCCGAAGGCCGCTTTTCTGGAGCAGGACATCCCTGTTGACGAGATACCTGGTTTCCTGAGCTCCATCGATGACAAGACGATGAAGCTTCTCAAGATGATCGTCTTCTCAAAGGGCGGGCTCAACATCGATGCGCTGAAGACCGCCTTTACCATGCCCCCCCTTGCAGACTATACAAAGGAGGAGTTTGAAGAGGCGTTTTCAAACCTCCTCAAGGCAAGGGTCATCTCAACAGATGGCGTGGAGGTCCTCATACCCCGGTACATCAGCCTCATCATAAAGAACGAGATAGTGAATGACATCATCGAGAAGGGCGAGCTCAGGGATGTGCTCAAGGAGGAGGACCCCTTTGTGAAGGAGCTTTTTGAGGTATTCAAGGAAAAGGGTGGCGTCATCCCCTATCGTGAGCTCAAGGAGCGATACAGGGATTCGAAGGACAAATACAGGCTCTTCGAGATCGGGGACACCCTTCTGGAGAAGGACATCCTCATAGAGGCGATAGACGAGAAAGGCGAGACCCTCTATGTGGTGCCAGAGGACATACTGGATAATCTGGACAAGATAAAGGCCGACAAGGTGGATGTGAAGCTTTCACGGGAGGAGCTTAGAAAACAGCTCATGGAGAAATTCAAGGTGAAGGAGCCGGACCGCGAGCAGATAAAGAGCATTGTGAACAAGTTCTACGAA
>RFHW01000173.1 GCA_003695745.1 Methanobacteriota archaeon
CCAACTCATATAAATACTTTTCGTTTACATGGGCTAAAAGTTAAATGAAAAGATTTGACAGTGGGCGGCAAAGGCTTAATAATCACATAGCCCTTTTTAATGCCATGAAGATGATATCGGTCGTCGGTGAGGGGCGCAACTCAGGCAAGACCACCGCCGTGGAAGAGCTGGTAAGGGAATTCAAGAGACGGGGGCTTAAGGTGGGCACCATCAAACAGATCCATGAGCCTGATTTCACCATTGACACCGTTGGGAAGGACTCATGGAGACATGCCGAGGCAGGGGCGGACATCGTGGTCTCTGCAGCGCCAGGTGAGGTGGCTGCCATAAAGCGGCTCAGAGATGGTGACCGGGTCAAAGAGGCGCTGGCGTTGCTGAGGGGTCTGCCGCTGGATCTGGTCATCATAGAGGGCGACCCCGGGCTGGAGGTGCCCATGGTATATGCCGCCAGGGGTGGGGATCGAAAAGGGGCCAAGCCCGTAGATGACAAGGTGGTGTGCATGGTCTCCCTCACCCCTGAGAGGGTGCGTGGGAGCGGGCTGCCTGTGTTTCACATAAGGGAGGATGTTTCCAGGGTGGCTGATCTGCTCCTAAAGACCCTTTAAGGGAGAGAGGGGGGCAGGCGGTTAAGAAGACAAATGCGAGGTTTTACCCCTTTCGCTTGCCCCATTAATATGAAGTTTTTTTCACATATATATACCTTTTGCACAAATATAATGAAAAATATAGAAAGTTTTATTTCGCTTGGCCCTGTATCCTGTCCAGCAGATCTCTCACCTTCCTCTCGATCTCATCCCTGATCTCCCTGACCCTTTCAACAGGGGCTCCGGTGGGGTCGTCAAGCCCCCAGTCCACCACACCATCATAGAGATTATAGGGGCATAGGTCAACGCCGCAGCCCATGGATATGACCATGTCAGCCTCCTCCACCATCTCTCTGGTCAGCTCCTTCGGCCTTGCCTTTGAGAGGTCGATGCCCTTCTCGGCCATCACCTCCACGGCAGCTCTGCTTACAGAGGATGCAGGATGGGTCCCGGCGCTCACCGCCTGCCATCCCTCAGGGGCGGCTGCGTTGAAGAACCCTTCAGCCATCTGGCTCCTTGCAGAGTTGCCCACGCAGACGAATAGAACGGTCTTCATAGCCTTTTCTTTAAGGGGTCATCTCTTTTAAAACCAGCACAGGCCTCTTTGAGCGCCTTATCACCGCCTCTGACACACTGCCAAGGAAGGTCTTTGCAAGCCTCCCCTTCCTGTGGCGGCCCACAACCACAAGCCCTGCCTCCACCTCATCGGCAAAGCTGAGTATCTCCTCTGCAGGGCTCCCAAGGGCAACCCGCGTCTCCACCTCAAGACCTTCCTTGGAAAGCCGCTCTGCAAAGGATTTCAGGGCCTTCTCATCATCAGCCTGGAGCGTCCCGGCCATGGGCCCGGCGCTGTCCACATCCACCACATGGATGAGGTATATCCTGCGCCTGCCTTCACCTCCCAGATCCCTTATGAGCCCGGATACCTTCTCCGGGTCCTCGCTCAGATCAAGGGCGACCACTATCCTCTCAAACATCCCAGCAGGCTCCTTGTCTTCTCCTCGGATTGAAAGCACTCCCCTTCAAACCTGTGCCGTGTGCTGAGCGCTATCTTCACAAGGGTGAGCATCACAGGCACCTCAACGAGCACGCCCACCACCGTTGCCAGGGTTGCGCCTGAGTCAAGGCCGAAGAGGATGAGGGCCGTTGCCACGGCGAGCTCGAAGAAGTTGCTGGCGCCCACGAGCGCGGCCGGCGCGGCGTCCTCATATCTGATGCACAGCTTCCTTGCAGCGGTGTATCCCAGGTAGAATATGAAGAATGTCTGGAGCGTGAGGGGTATTGCGATGAGGACGATGTCGAGGGGGTGGTCCACGATGGCCCTTCCCTGGAACATGAATATGATGAGGAGGGTGAGCAGGAGACCTCCTATGGTAACGTTATGAAGGGCCCGCAGGAAGACGTTCTCAAGCCAGTGCTCGCCTTTGTTTTTGAGGATCCATCTTCTTGAGAGATAGCCTGCGGTGAGCGGGATGACCACATAGAGCACCACAGAGTAAAAGACCGTCCGATAGGGCACGATGACCGAGCCCAGGTGCAGCAGGAAGCCGACTATGGGCGCATAGAGCGCGAGGAGGACGAGGTCGTTCACAGATACCTGCACGAGGGTGTAGTTCAGCTCGCCCCTTGCAAGATATGTCCAGACAAAGACCATGGCTGTGCAGGGGGCTGAGCCGAGCAGAACCGCCCCTGCAAAATACTCTGTGGCGGTCTGTGGCGCGATGAGCCCTGCGTAGAGCACTTTGAAGAATATCCATGCGATCGCTGCCATGGAGAAGGGCTTTATGGCCCAGTTCACGATCAGGGTGAGGGTCAGGGGTTTTGGCCGCCTCCCTGCGTCCCGGACCTTGGAGAAGTCTATCTGCACCATCATGGGATAGATCATGAGGAAGAGCACGATTGCAACAGGTATGGAGACCTGGGCAACCTGAAAGGCGGCGAGGGCGGCCACGGCGCCCGGGAATGTGAGGCCCAGGATCGTGCCCAGCGCCATCATGAGGAGCACCCAGATGGTGAGGTAGCGCTCAAAGAGTCCGAGGCTGTATCTGTCTGTCATAGCTTGATCCCGTTTTTTTGTGACCCTTTTCTAGTTGGGGTGAGAGGGTGGTAGGCGAGGGGAGGTAAGAAATACCGGTGCAGGCCTACCAACACATGAAATTTTCTTCACATATATAATGTTATCGTCTAACTTTATAAGCAGGCCGGTCCAATCAATTGACGGCATGATGAAAATAGACTGCGACCTCCACATACACAGCAGGTTCTCAGCGGCCACGTCCAGCGCCATGGACCTTGAGAACATCTCAGCCGGCGCAGCGCAAAAGGGGCTGCACGTGGTGGCAACAGGCGACGCCCTCAACAAACACTGGCTGGAGGAGATAGAGACGCTTGATTTCAAAAAGGGCCTGGCCAGGCTCAACGGCACCACCTTCATACTCACCACAGAGGTGGAGGATGAAAAGAGGGTGCACCATCTGGTGCTCTTCAAAGACCTTGACTCTGTCCACGCCCTCCGTGACCTTGTGAAGGGGCGGGCGCCTGACATGGATGTGGACGGCAGACCACACCTCAGGATGGATGGAGAGGAGATCGCCAGGGCATGCCACGAGGCAGGGGCCATGGTGGGGCCATCACATGCCTTTGTGCCGTGGACATCCATATACAAGGAGTATGACAGCATCAGCGAGTGCTACGGTGAGGAGGGGATCGATTTTCTGGAGCTCGGTCTGAGCGCCGACACCTATCTTGCCAGCTCCATAGGCGAGCTTGAGGGCATCACCTTCCTTTCAAACAGCGACGCCCACTCGCCGCAGCCCCACAGGCTGGGCCGGGAGTTCAACAGGCTGGAGGTGGATGGCATGAGCTTTGAGGAGATCAAAAAGGCTATCCTCGGAAGAGAGGGCAGGAGGGTCGTCCTGAACGTGGGCCTTGACCCGCGTCTCGGGAAATACCACCGCACGGCCTGCATAAGATGCTACACCCACTACTCCCTTGAAGAGGCGGTGAAGGCCAGGTGGCGGTGCCCCGGCTGCGGCGGGAGGATAAAAAAGGGTGTGCTGGAGCGCATCGGCGAGCTGGAAGACGGCTCGTCCAGTGTCCGCCCCCCCTACCTGAGGATCGCGCCTCTTGCAGAGATAATCGCCAAGGTGGTTGGCAGCAAGAGCGTTTATTCGGCGAAGGTCAACAGGCTTTGGAGCTCCCTTGTGGATGCCTTTGGAAGCGAGATAAAGGTGCTCATAGACGCCCCCATAGAGGAGATAAAGGGGATAGATGAGGCCACAGCAGGCTTCATCCAGCTCTACAGGGAGGGTCGGTTCACCATAAAGGAGGGTGGAGGCGGCAGATATGGTGAGATAGTCTTCGAAAGACCCTCGGGAGAGAAAAGACCCCACGGTGGTTTGCAGAAGAGCCTTGACCTTTTCTGAGCTGGCAGCCGCCGACAAAGGGCCACCGACAAATATATAATGGAGGGCGTCACAGGACTCCCCTAGAGTTGAGCTGTTATGGCTGAGAGACCTCTTGATGTCCTTCACAGGACGCTGGAATCCCCTGTTATCGTGGGGCTGAAAGGTAACAGGGAATATCGGGGTAAGCTGAAAGGATATGATCTGCACATGAACCTTGTCCTTGACGAGGCAGAGGAGCTTGCAGATGGGCAGGCGCAGAGGAAGCTTGGCAAGGTGATAATCAGAGGCGACAGCGTTATCTTCATCTCCCCCTAGGACAAAGCCGGGGGCAGAATATCCTTTTTCAAGCCATGGCTTGAGAAATCATTCGAGCTGGCAAAAGCGGGAAGCCTGATTTCGAGAAATGAGGGGAAAAGCTTAATAGGGGGCATAGGAGATTGCATGGACACAGGTGGTCGTAGATATGGCAGCTGAAGAAAAGCAGATGACGGTGGAGGATTTCATCGAGCTTTCAGGCTCAAGGGCGCAGACCTATCTCTTCTTGGCCTCGCTCTTTTACTATGACTCTCTTCCGGCTCTCAAAAAGAGCATCAGGAACAAGAGCATCCTCAAAGGCCTGCCTCCATCAGGCAGGGGGTTCAAGCTTCTGAAGAAGTATGTTGAGGAGGATGCGCCGAAGATCAAGAACCTCCTTGAGGAGCTGCAGGTGGAGCACACCGCCCTCTTTGTGATGGGCAAGTTCACCAAGGGCCGGCCCTACGAGTCCTTTTATCTTGATAAGGACAAGAGGATTGGCGGAAGGGTAAGCCTTGAGGTGGACCGCTTCTACAAGAGCGCCGGCGTGTCCTTCACAGAGGCGCAGGACGAGATCGCCGACTATATAGCGATCGAGCTGGAGTTCATGTACCATATGTGCAAGAGGGAGGAGGAGGCCTGGCGGGAAGGGGACAGGGAGCACGCCATCGGCTACCTCAAGTTCCAGAGGGATTTTCTCACAGGGCATCTGGGCAAGTGGGTCGATCCCTTTGTGGAGGATACCTTGGAGGATGCGAAGTCCGATTTCTTCAGGGCCGCCTGCTATCTGCTGCAGGAGTTCATGGAGATTGAGAAGGCCGAGATACACGGGCTTGTGGAGGAGGCGGAGAAGATACCTGCATAGGGCTTTGAAGGATGCGATGATCCATGAAGAAAGATGGCTGGACGGAAGAGGAGGTGCTGGAGCTCTCAAAGGACAGGGCTGCCCTTGTGAGGCGGCTCGTGGAGGGTCTCGCAGGGCAGAGGGGGGTGGTTTTTGCGGCCCGGTTCGGCTACGGAATCCCTCCGGTGGACATGGTCACTGTAGATGTGGACCGAACCCTTACAGGCTATATCCTTAGGCTTCCGGTGGTTGAGGGCAGGCTCAGCCCCATACCCCTTTATCAGGGATTCGGCGAATCCATATTCGTGGTGGATCAGATGTTTGACGAGTCCTACCTCATATTCCCTGACATAGAGTTCCCTGAGTACAATCCCTTCACCGTCTCTCCGAACACAGCATATAGGATGCGGAAAGAGGCATATGAATCTGGAGTGGCCCTCTTTGACAGGGATTTCAACGTGAGGGTCTTTGTATCTGCCAAGGGCAGCCTCGCAGCCCATTACTGGAGGCTGAAGCTGGAGCTCATGGACTGGATAGCACGCTATGGCGATGATGTGGTGGTGGGCAAGGGCATGGAGAAGGAGTATGAAGGGTGGCGGCGGTGGGTGGAGAAGGAATTTGAAGGCCTTGGAGGTAAGAGGCTCCTTGATGAGGCAGCGGCCACCGAGATCATCAAGAAGGCCCTTGCCGAAAGGAACTATCACCAGCTGAGGCTCAGGCTCACAGAGGGAGAGGTTGAGGGCACGCCGAGGGGCCTGCCGGTCTTCAATGTGCAGGGCCGGGGATTCTATCTGGGGGATGAGAAGGAGTTTTCCCTGCAGATAAGCAGGATATCGGGCAGGATACTGAAGGGTGATTTCTGAAAGGGGATAAGAAAAATTTTTTATACATATTCCATAACAAGCTTTGGGTTTACCATGTCAGAGGTAGGAGAGGAAGCCAAGCCCCGTGACACCGCGGCAGATGAAGCCGGGGACAGAGGTGCAAAGGCAGAGGAAGAGAGGGCAGGTGGAGAGGCGGCTCCACAGGGCGGTGAGGCCCCAGGGGAAGCCGGGCCTGAGGAGGAGCCCTCCACTGAGACAGAGGAGGGTGAAGAGGAGGAGCCACGGAAGAGGATCATCATAGTGGACTCAAAGGAGAAGAGCCTTGATAGGGCCATCTCCATCCTCCGCAAAGGCGGGTACAGCGTGGTGGGTGTGGAGTCAAGAGAGGAGTTCCTTGAGGTGATGCGGGGCGGCCAGGCAAGGGAGAGAGCGGGGGACAGGTCCGTGACCCCTGAGGAATACTGGAGGCTTCAGACAGGGGAGCTCCCTGATCTGATCATAACCGACCTTGACCTCAGGGACTATGACGGATGGGAGTTCATCTTCGACCTCAAGTTTGACAACCGCTACTATGAGTATCGGGAGGTCCCTATCATCGTGAGGACCGAGGAGCCCATTACAGCCGATACGGTGGGCAGGGTGCAGTCTGAGAGCATCCACGATTATCTGCCGAAGTCCATGGATGGCAAGGAGCTGCAGAAGAAGATAGACGGCTATTTCGAGACCCGCGCAAAACTTGCGAAGGTGAAGGAGGATATCACCGATGTGCTCGGCGCAAGGGTGGCTGAGGAGTATGAGAGGATCACCCTGGCCGCAAGGATCAGGCTCAAGTACATCCACGCCCTCCAGACCAGGGTGGATGCGCTAAAAGAGGAGGGGGCAGCCGCCGACGAGATAAAGAGGCTGGAGCAATCCCTCTTTCTTCAGAGGAGAGAGGCTATTAAATATGAGCGCCGCAGAAGGGAGATAAAGAAGAAGCTGAAGGAGAAGAAGGATGATGGAAGCAGAGGAAGCGATGAAGGAGGAGAGGGAGAAGAGGCTCAGGCCCGCTGACATCCTTGAGGCCATGAAGAGCGATGCGCCGGTGTTCGTGGGCTTTTCAGAGAGAGGGCCTGTCGGCGAGCCTGTGGAGATAAAGAGGTGGGGCCAGTACATAGTGAAATTCGGGACCATGAGGAAATCCGGTTTTCTCGCCACCTCCTCAAGGGGTTTCTTCATCAATGGAGGCGGGCGCTTCTATGTGCTGAACCTGGGGGAGCGGCCTGTGGAGGTGGAGGAGGCTGCTGCCAGATACAGCGAGGGTCTGGCCGCCCTTGATGCCCTGGAGGACATACCCTTCATCATCGCGCCCGGGGAGCACGAGCCCGAGGTGCACGGGGCCATCCTTGAGTACTGTGAGAGGAGGGGGACCTACGCCATTCTTGACGGGCCTGAGGAGCTGATCGAGCGGCAGCCGCAGCAGGAGGAGGGGACAGAAGGCGAGGCGGCAGGGCAGCCTGCAGAAGAGGGGGCTGTGGAAGAGGAAGAGGAGAGATACGAGAATATGCCGAAGGTCTCAAGCGAGCGGGGCCTTGTTGTGTTCCCATGGATATATCTGAAGGACAGGGTGCTTGGGAACTTCTACATACCGCCCACAGGGCATGTGGCAGGGATACTGTGCAGGCTATACGGGAGCGGTGAGAGACCCGAGTATTCAACGATAGAGGGCACGGTGCTCCTCAGATACAAGTTCTCCCCAGAGGACATTGGCCTGTACTCGCCAAGGGGGATAAGCTTCCTCAGGTATCCCACGAAGCATCCGGGGCTGATGCTCTATGAATGAACATCCAAATATGGTTGTAATAGGTAAACAAACCTGTTAGGAGAGGAGAGAGCCGAAATGGAGTTCGGAAATATCGGTGTCTTTTTGTGCAGCTGCGGAAAGACACTCAATCTTGACCTCAGGAAGATAGCAAGGGAGCTTGGGAAGCTGGAGGAGGTTGCGGTGGTGGAGAGGGTGGAGCGGCTGTGCACGGAGGAGGGGCTCGCCTACATCGTGGATGACCTCCGGCGAAAGGAGCTTGACAAGATCGTTGTGGGGGCCTGCACCACCAAGAACAGCCTCTTTGAAGGTGTTGCCGATGAGTGGGGTCTCGATCCGCTGGGCGTGGAGATCGTGAACATCAGGGAGGAGTGCGCCTGGGTCCATGAGGATGGGAAGGCGGCGACCCAGAAGGCCAAGGTCCTTTTGAAGAGCGCTGTGAAGAGGCAGCCAAAGCTCCCTGAGATCGTGGAGGTGTCGGTGAAGCCCAGCATACTCATAGCCGGCGATATCAGGGCGGTGGAGCTCGCCCAGGGTTTCTCTGACCTTGATGATGTGGAGATCCATCTGCTCACAGAAGACCCCTATTTCAGGAGGGCGCAGGTGGAGTCCAGCACACACGCTCCTGCCGTGAAGGGCTCTTTCTATGAGTTCCATGAGGCCGCCTTCCACACAAATGCAAAGATCACCGCTGTGAAGGGGGATCTGGGCGATTTCACCGTGGACATTGAGAGGGGCAGATACATCGATGTGGCCCGATGCGTGGACTGCGGAAGGTGCATTGAGGTCTGCGAGGCGAAGGCCATCTCAAAGGCAGAGGATTCAACCACACCGGCCTATGTGATAGATGAGAGGTGCACCCTCTGCGGCGAGTGTGTGAAGGTCTGCCCCACCGAGGCCATCTTCCTTGAGCCTGAGGATGAGACGCTGAGCGTGGGCCAGATCATCTCCTTCTATCCCCTGAGGCCGCAGGAAGGGGTCTATGTGATAGATGAGAAGGGCTGGGCCGAGGCCTCCCGACGGGCGGCGCTGCAGGCGGCGCTGAACATGAGAGGCTACAAGAAGGAGAGGTTCATCAGCTCTGACACAGAGAGATGCGCCAACCGCCATCTCATGGAGAAGAAGCTGGACATCAAGGGCTGCACATACTGCGAGGAGAGCTGCGCCTACTATCCGGTGCGCTCCGGGTTCATAAGCGACCTCTCCTGCAGGGGATGCGGCTCCTGCGCGAGCTCCTGCCCCCAGGGCACATATAACCTGGACTTCCAGCCCTTTGAAGGGCTTCTTGGGGATGTTGAGCTCACGGCCGAGGCAGACCTGAAACCGCGCATAGTCATGTTCACCTGCAGCGAAGGCGGCTACTCCACGCTTCGCGCCGCCGGCCAAAAAGGGCTCACATACCCCGCTGCCATACCGATAATCGTGCCCTGCCTTGGCAACGTCTCAGAGCTCCACATCCTCCGCGCCCTGGACATGGGGGCCGAGGGCGTAATCCTCCTCGGCTGCGGCGCAGGGAGCTGCATGTACGGCAGGGGCTTCAGCCGCGGGAGCAGGTCAGCGGCCATGGCAAGGTCTGTCCTTGACTTCTTCGGCCTTGGTAAGGAGTCAAGGACAGACCTTGCCATGGCCGCTGACCTGCTCCCGCGGCTGAAGCCCCTGCCGTACATGCAGCTCC
>RFHW01000174.1 GCA_003695745.1 Methanobacteriota archaeon
AATTTTATTTTGCAAATACAATCCAATATAAATTTCGGATTCAAATAGGTTAATAAACAAAAATCAACTTTAAAGAACAATTTAAAGGATAGAAAAGATTTAATTCAGCTATATTATCTCTATGTTGACAGAATAACTATAAATAAGAGTATATATTACCTCTTTTCCGTGATGTAAGATGGACGAAATACAGGCCACCATATCAATAGCTATACTGAGCCTCATCCTAGCCATAAAACTGCACATGACCCTGAAAAACACACAAGGAGGTGTTAAAGGGTGAAAAAGTTTGAGAACGTGGCAGCCAAGGTGAACGCCATAAAAAACGTCTTCAGAGAAGGCGAGAAGCTCCGGGGAAAAGAGATCGTACAGCGGCTTGAGGAGTCCGGCTACAAGGTAAACGAGCGCAACATCCTCATGTTCATATACCACCGGATGCTTCACAAACACGTGCGAAGGGAGATGGCCGACGGCATCAACCTATACACCCTTTTATAGACCGATCCAGAGGGGGAAGGAGAACACCCTTTTCAGTCACGATCCCAGCTATGTAGCTTGCAGGGGTGATGTCAAAGGCAGGGTTCAGCACATCGGCCTCCCTTGGCACGACCCGCTTTTCATTGAAGAACTCTATCTCCCCTCTCTTACGATACTCTATAGGTATATCACTGCCGCTGGAGGCGGCCGGGTCTATGGTGGAGGTAGGGGCGGCCACATAGAATGGGATTTTATGCTCCTTTGCAAGAACCGCAAGCCCATAGGTCCCTATCTTGTTCGCCACATCACCGTTCAATGCGATGCGATCCGCACCGACAAGGACCTTTGTAACACCGCGGTTCCTCATCACAAAGCCTGCCATGCTGTCTGTGATCACGGTGACAGGCACACCTGCCCTCACCATCTCAAAGGCGGTTAGGCGGGCGCCCTGCAGGAGCGGCCGGGTCTCACCGGCAAAGACACTGATCCTCCTGCCCTGCCTGAATGCCTCTTTGATAATCCCCTGGGCAGTGCCATATCCGGAGGTTGCAAGGGAGCCGGCGTTGCAGTGCGTCAATATGACATCACCATCCTTGATCAGCTCCGCCCCCACCTTCTCAAGGGCCTTGTTCATCTCAATATCCTCCCTGTAGATTCGCAGCGCCTCGTCAAGAGCGGCCTTCGCCGGATCATCTGAGGTCCTTGCCGCTGCCAGCACCCTGTCCATGGCCCACTGGAGGTTGACGGCCGTTGGCCTCGTCCTTTTAAGCCGGTCATAGGCAGCTTCCAGATCCATGAGCACACCCTTCTTTGACATCCTCTTCGAGCCCATCGCCGCCAGGGCAAGGCCGAAGGCGCCTGCAAGCCCGAGGGCCGGAGCCCCACGAACCTTCAGCTCCTCAATAGCCCTTGCAAGACATTCCACATCCCTGCATTCAATGTATCGCAGCTCAGAAGGGAGCAGCGTCTGATCTATGAGGATAACCTTCCCGTCCTCAAGACATATCGGTTTCATGGACAACCCCAAAGTTTTATTAATCCTAATCCTTCTTCTACATATATATGAGTGTTACAGGCGTTATCATAGCTGCCAGAGACCGCAAGGGCTTTCTCAGAGACATATCAACGATAATCGCGGCCCATGACATAAACATCACCTATGTGCAGCAGTTCCTCCATGACGGGGAGGCGCAGATATATCTGGAGCTTGAGGACGTGGAGGATCTGGAGAAGCTCCTTGAAGAGATAAGATCTGTGAAGGATGTTATCTCTGTGAACACCTACCGGCCCTTTGAGCAGATATATGGGAAGAGGGTGATCGTCATCGGCGGGGGGGCGCAGGTCTCGCAGGTGGTGCTCGGAGCTGTGACAGAGGCGGACAGACATAACCTCAGGGGTGAGAGGATCAGCGTGGACACCATCCCCCTTGTTGGTGAGGAGAGGCTCGCCGAGGCGATACACGCCGTGGGCAGGCTTCACCGGGCGGCGATCCTTGTGCTTGCAGGCTCTCTAATGGGCGGCGAGGTCGCAAAGGCGGTGAAGGAGCTGCGGGAGGAACATGGCATACCGGTGATCTCCCTTAACATGGCTGGCAGTGTCCCTGAGGTCTCGGACCTCGTTGTGACAGACCCTGTTCAGGCTGGTGTGATGGCGGTGATGGCCATCTCAGAGACGGCGCGATTCGACCTGAGAAAAACAGGAAGACGAAACTTTTAGCCCAGCTCGCCTAAATCGTAGGCAGGGATAAATTATTTATTTCAGATCCCGTGATAGATGTAGTCAGTGTTTTATGTCTGAGGCAGAGCTTGACAAGTTGTATGAGGAAGTTGAGTTTTTGAAGAAACAGGTGATTGAGATTAAAGAGGAGCTTGAGGAGATTGCGGGGAGGCAGGAGCTTGACCCTGCTTATGAGGAGAAGTTAAAGCTTCTTCTTTCAGAAGAGGGCACTCGATACAGTAGTATAAGCGAGTTTAAGGCGGCTTTTTAAGTGTCTGAAGCCGAAGCCTATGAGTTTGAGGTTAAAGAGACGCTTAAGCGTAAGATGGCGCAGGTTATTGACCATCCGATGCATTATAAGCCTCTTCGAAGCCGCCTGAAGGGGATACGACGTGTTCATGTAGGGATCTTTTGTGCTTTTGTTCACTGTTGATGAGAGGGAGAGGCTTGTCTCATTCATTGACCTGGATCATCGGTTTTAAACTATCCAGGCATTGGCGTTTAAAAAATCTTCCTAAAAGAGAACCCTACTCTTGCCAACCCATCTGTTGTTGCAAACACTGTTGACGCTCTTTTTTTAATATGCCTTCTTCCGATGGCGGACAGTCACCACATAGATGTCCCCGCCCTGCATAGTATAGATAATCCTGTATCCGCCAGCCCTGGCAGACCACAAGCCCTTTAACCCGTGCCTCAGAGGCTTGCCATATGATTGAGGAGCCTCCACAATATCGTGGAGCTTCTCAACAACCCGCCTTGAACAGCTTTGTCAAGCTTGGAAAACTCCGCCTCAAATTCCTTTGAAACAAAGAGCCTGTAGCTCATCTAACCAAGGCCCTGCGCCTTCAAAAAAGAATCAAAAGACCTGGCCCTGCCTTCCCTGATGTCCGCAAGACCTCTTTCAATGCTTTCCAGCGTCTCCCTATCAGACTGCACCTCAATGGTCTCAAGGGCGCTGCCAATCTCCTTCTCCATCCTCTCCAGGACATCGATCATGACCTTTGTCTTATCATCTTTTATTGAGGTCTCCATAACTCGGTGTCACACTCCTGTTAACCATAATCTATGTTGGAAGGGTATAAATAACTTTGCCAGAGCACAATGGTGTTTAAAAAATCTTCCCGCTGGTTATGAGCGGGCGGTGTCTGAGATTTCCAGGAAGTTTTTGATTATCCTTTTCCCTTCGGCGGTGAGTATGGATTCAGGGTGGAACTGCACGCCATAGACGGGGTGTCTCCGGTGTCTCATAGCCATTATAGCGCCGTCATCAGCGGCCTTTGCAGACACGATGAGCTCTTCTGGAAGGGTTTCCTCCTCCACCACAAGGGAATGGTATCTTGTGGCGATAAAAGGGTTTTTCACACCTTGGAAAATGCCCTTTCCATCGTGCTCTATCATTGAGGTCTTGCCATGGAGCAGCTTTTTGGCCCCCACAATTCTCCCCCCGAAGGCATAGGCTATGGCCTGATGGCCGAGGCAGACGCCGAGGATCGGCACCCTGCCGGCGAAACGCCTTATAAGTTCTGTTGAGACGCCCGCATCCTCTGGCCGCCCCGGGCCGGGGCTGATGATGATCCTCTCTGGACCGATCTCCTCGATCTCCTCCAGGGAGATGGTGTTCCTTTCAACCACCACATCTGCTCCCAGGTCGCCCACATATTGATAGAGGTTGTACGTGAAGGAGTCGAAGTTATCGATTATCAGCGTGTCAGCCACCGCTATCACCACCTGCAAGCTCAAGGGCCTTCACCATCCCCCGCCCCTTGTTCAGGGTCTCCTCATACTCCCTTTCCGGGATGGAGTCTGCCACTATGCCTGCGCCTGCCTGCACATAGGCCCTGCCGCCCTGCAAAACAATGGTCCTGATGGTGATGGCAAAGTCCATATTCCCGTCAAAGGAGAAATAGCCCACGCTCCCGGCATAGATGCCCCGGCGCGACGGCTCAAGCTCCTCTATGATCTGCATGGCCCTGATCTTTGGCGCGCCTGTGACTGTGCCGGCCGGGAAGGCCGCCCTGAGCACATCAAAGGAGGAGCAGCCCTCTCTGAGCTCGCCCCTGACATTGGATATGATGTGCTGCACATGAGAGTATTTCTCTATGCCGAAGAACTCTGTCACCTCCACGGTGCCGAATCTGGAGACCCTGCCCACGTCGTTTCGACCCAGGTCAACGAGCATCACATGCTCGGCACGCTCCTTCTCATCGTTCACCATCTCACGGGCCAGCTCCTCGTCCTCCACAATATCGCTGCCCCGGGGCCGCGTCCCGGCGATGGGCCTCACGGTCACAGTCCTGCCGTCCACCTTCACAAGTATCTCAGGGCTGGAGCCGATTATCCGGATCTCGCCAAGGTCAAGGAGATACATATATGGCGATGGATTGATCTCCTTGAGCTTCTCATACACTGTGAAGGCGTCAAACTCCCCATCCACCTCGAATCGCTGGGACAGCACCACCTGGAAGATGTCGCCGGCGTAGATATGCTCCTTGGCCTTTCTCACGGCCTCCTCAAAGTCCTCTTTTTCAAAGTTGCTCTTCACCACAAGCTCCCTTGGCCGGGCCTCTCTGCCCTTACTCCGGGGTGTGACCTCTTTTATCAGCTCCTCCATCCGGGATATCTGGCTGCAGGCCCTCCCATACTCCTCTTCGGCTGATGCGGTGTCCTCGACGATGATGTTTGAGACCAGCAGGATCTCGTCGCGCCAGTGGTCAAAGACGATCAGGTCTTTCACAAACATGAACTGGGCATCCGGATGGCCAAGGACATCTGGACTGGAGCCACCGATATCCTCGAAGTACCGCACCATATCATAGCTGAAATACCCGAGGAGCCCGCCAAAGAACTTGGGAAGCCTCCCTCTATGGACCTTAAACTGTGTGAGTATGGAGTGGAGCTCCTTCAACGGCCTGTCTGTCTCAAAGCTCCTGTCCTTCACGGTCATCCTGCCCTTTTTCAGTGTGATCACATCTTCAGGGTCTGCGCCGAGGAAGGAGTATCTGGCCACCTTCTCCCCGAGCTCGGCGGACTCAAGGAGAAAGGAGTGTTTCTGCCCGCGATAAAGGGCTGCATAGACATCTGCAGGTGTAAGCCCTTCTGTGTTCCTCAGCGCCTTTACCAGGGGTATGATGCAGGGAGCTCCAAGGGCGCGGCATATCCCTTCCACATCATCCAGTGTCAGCATCTCCACATTTAGCCCTCCACGAAGGATGATACCTTGGATTCTATGTCCTCGGCATTCATGATGGATGTGCCTATGAGCGCGGCATCGGCGTGGTTCAACACCTCCCGCAGCTGAGCAGCGTCTTCTATGCCTGAGGCGCTGATCTTCACACCGCCTCTGATATGGGGTGCGAAGGCGGCGGTGCGTCCTATGTCCAGCTCCAGGGTGTCTTTGTCCCTGTTGTTTATGAGGTATATCCGCGCCCCGGCGGCGGAGGCACGCTCAATGTCCTCGTGGCTGTGCACCTCAACAACAGGCTCCATCCCAAGGTCCCTTGACCGCCGGACCATGTCTTTGAGCCTCTCCGTCGTGAAGAAGCTTGATATGAGCAGAACCGAGTCAGCTCCGTAATAGTAGGACTCAGGTATCTGGGCGGGGTGGAAAAGGAAGTCCTTTCGAAGGACCGGGACAGAGGATGCCTCCTTCACTGTGCGCAGGGTCTCGAGGCTGCCTCCAAAGAACTCTGGTTCTGTGAGGACTGAGATGGCGCAGGCCCCGCCCTTTATCATGGCGCGGGCTATCTCCTGAGGGGGCGCGCTCTGTCTGTTCATCCCTGTGGGTGAGCGGTATTTGATCTCTGATATCACCGGGTTTCTGCCTTCAGATCTCGCCTTCTCTATGGCGGCTGCCATGTTCAGCGGTTTTCGTGTCCGCTCAATCTCTATCTGAAAGGGTGTATAGCGTTCCCTGCATCTTTCAAGGATTGAATCAAAGTTGACCTTACCTATATGCCTACTTTTATGCATCGATGAGCATTAAAAAACTCTGTTATATAAATCTTCGCCTGCCAGCGATTCACGGGTCCGCGCCACAGCCTCGCTAAAGCCAAGGGGAACAGCACGCATATAGCCATATTCCATTGCCATTGGGCCTCCACCATATCCTTCCAAGACCGCAAGACCGCCCCTTCTTTTGGATCAGGCGTATCTGTTGTACACCCATGCAAAGGACATGGGCGATTATAAAACTATCCACCGCAGCCATCGATCATACCTGCGATTATCCCGCCGATGCTGCAATGCCAAGTGCCATAGGATCCAATTCGGCCATTTTATCACCTCCCGCTAGTCTTGACCCCAAGTCCCTCTTCATCCTCTCAAACTCCACCCTCTCTATCTCGCCCTTTGCATACCTCTTTTTCAGTATCTCAAGGGCGCCTTCACCCTACCCTCCCTTCAGGTCCTTGAACTTCTCCAGATACTCGTCGCGGCCTATCTCGCCTCGGGCGTATCTCTCGTTGAGTATCCTTATTGCTTCATCCTCTTTGCTCTTATCTGCGCCCGCGCCTTTTATGAGCAGGGCGGCGAGCGCAAGGATGAGCAGCCAGAAGAGGATGTTGAAGCCCAGGAGGCTTGGGCCCATCCTGCCTGCCATGAAGCCGTGCATCTCCATGTGATGGCTCATCATATCGCCATAGGGGCCGGGGGGTATGTAGAATGCTTCATAGGCAAGCACCGCTATGAAGAGGAGGCCAAGACCTATGAAGACTAGATGCTCCTTTTTAAGGGTCATATTGAACGATATCTCACCTCATTGGATATATAAGATGCGGCCATGGACCCAAAAAGCACCTGCGCCCATGTTAAAAAAGGATAAAGATCTGGCAAGAAGCATTAAAGGTCCTGCCTGATCCTCTGGTACTCGTCGCGGCCTATCTCGCCTCTCGCATATCTCTCTTTCAGCACGTCAATGGCTGTGGGCTGCGCCGAGCCGCTTCGGTTTCCGGTTGTCAGCGCATAGTAAAGCGCTGCCAGCACAGCTATCCAGAAGAGGAGGCCAAGGCCCATGCCAAAGCCCCCGATTCCAAATCCCATGTTCATCATATGCTTTTTCACCTCACATTCCATTGTTGGAGGAATGTAGACCCGATCGGCGGGCCTACATCATGTGGTCCTCTGCGGTCGTTGTGCCGCTGTCTTCCATTGCATCATGGCAGGCTGCAACATGCTCCTGCCAGTCCTCACCATGCATGCTCTGATGGTGCGCTTCGAAGTCGTCGCCGTGTATCGCCTTGTGGTGTTCCTTCATCTCGGTCCACCAGTCCTTCACGTCCTCGCCGCTGTGCGCATAGACTGCCCAGCTCGACACGAGCAGGACCAGCGCCGCTGCGAGGATGGTTTTCGTGTACTTTCTCATTTTTTATCACCTCGCACCCCATCTTAACCCCCTTGGAGGTATAGATTGTGAGAGAAACCAGCCATCTTTCAACGACGGATATGGGATATAAAGGTCAGATTCCAGCTCTAACCGTCCATCTCATGTTTTAAAGC
>RFHW01000175.1 GCA_003695745.1 Methanobacteriota archaeon
GATGTACTGTGCCATGGCCAGCCGATACCAGATGTCCCCCTGGAACGTGAGGAGATGGGGGTCGACGGAGAGCCGCGGGTATAGCCGCAGGAGCACCCCCAGCAGGTATATTGCGGTAAGGAACAGGACATGGTTCTTCTTCATGGCCTTTGGATGGGGAAACTTTTTATATAAAGCTTTATAAAAAAGAGAAGCAGGAAATCAGATTTAGTTGTTCAGCCTTTTGGTGGTGGCCCGTGAAAAAGCCTGTTCGGATGAAGAAGCTGAAGATCGTCCTACACAAGGACAAGAAGGAGGGTGTGCTCCGGAGGCTGCTGGACGAAGGGTGTTTCCAGCTTGAGAACGTGGAGGTCGAGGGGATAGGTGAGAAGGGAAAGCAGACAGCCGTCACCGTAGAGGCCATGACACTTCTCTCGCGGATAGAGGAGATAAGGGGGATATTCGCCGAGGTGGGCATCAAGGCCGATGTGGAGGAGGGTCCTGTTGAGAAGGTGCCGGTGGAGGAGAAGAGCTCTGAGGAGACGCTGAAGGAGATCGGGGCAAAGGTGGATGAGCTGGAGGAGAGGGTGAGAAAGCTCTATACAAGGCTCCATGAGATAAAGGAGGAGCGGCAGAGGCTGGAAGGCCAGAGCAGGACCCTGAAGGTCCTTGAGAAGCTCAACATAGACTATAAGGACGTGCAGGAGGAGTACAGGAGGAAATACGTCCACATCTATGTGGCCATCGGAAGCGTTGCCACCGATGAGGTGGAGATCATAAAAGAGGACATATCCAAGGTCACAAGGGACTTTGCCTTCTTCTCACACCCCCTCTCAGACACGGATTCCCTGATATTCCTCGTGTCCATGAAGAAATATGGCGAGGAGATTGACTTCATACTGAACCTTCACACCTTCAAGAGGCTTGAGCTGCCAGAGGACCTCAGGGACTTCGAGCTCAGCGACGCCATCCTTGAGATCAAAGAGAGGATCGCCAATCTCGAGATCGAGGAGAAGAATGTATTCAGGGAGCTCAAGGAGCTTGCCCACTCGGAAAAGAAGAACCTCAATGTCTTCAGGGAGCTTCTGGAGCTTGAGAGAAAGCTCGATGAGGTGATGACCCTCTTCGGGAGGACGGTGGAGACCTATGTGATCCATGGATGGGTGCCTGTGGATTCGGTTTACCGCATCTCCAACATCATAAGAGAGGAGTCTGAGGGCCTTGCCATGATAGAGGCGGAGGAGCCCACAAAGAAAGACCGGCCGCCAACGCTTGTGAAAAACCCCAATGTGGCCCAGCCCCTTGAGACCATCACAAAGGCCTACGGCACACCTGCCTACGATGAATATGATCCCACAAGCCTCATAACCATCACCTTCCCGCTCATCTTCGGGTTCATGTTCGGCGATGTGGGTCAGGGGCTTGTGATAGCTCTGGTAGGATATTATGTGGGGTTCAAGATGGATGTGGAGGAGTCGGTGAAAAAGGCGGCCCGCACAGTGATGTTCGCAGGGATAGCTGCGATGCTGGTGGGCTTCTTATATGGTGAGGTCTTCAGCCTTGAAAGCATCATCCACCCGCTGTGGCTGAACCCTGTGGAAGCGGCAAGGGAGCATATGAACGTGCTTTTGGGCGCATCCCTCAAATTCGGGGTGCTCATGCTGGCCATCGCCATGCTTGCAAACGTGGCCAATGAGATATCGCACCACAAATACGCCGAGGCGATTGTCAACAAATACGGTGTTTCAGGCATCTGGCTCCTCATCGGCGGGGCCATCATGATATCGAAACACGGCACAGACCTCGCGGGCATCGTGTCAGATGTGGCCCTGTTCATCCCCCTTGTGATCCTCCCTGTGCTGGTGATATTCATCGGCGGCTGGAGGGTGGAGCACCTCAACCCCATGGTCTCCTTTGTGGAGGCGGTCTTCGAGGCTCTCGTCAAGTTCCTTGTGAACACAATCTCCTTCATGAGAATCGTTATTCTTGCCATCATCCACGGTGCGCTGAGCCTCATCATGGTGGGGGTCATGGAGATCATGCCGCCTACCAAGGCAGGCTTTATCGGCAAGGCAGCGGTCTTCGTGATCGTGAACATCATCATCATCGTGATGGAGCTCTTCGTCTCCTTCATCCAGAACATGAGGCTCCACTACTACGAGATATTCTCAAAGTTCTACAAGGGGACCGGACGGCCCTTCACACCCCTGAGCTTTATCAGAAAATACACCACTGTGAACAAAAAGATTTAAAAAGGATTAGGGATTATCTCACAAGAGATTGTTTCGGAGGCAATCATTTAACCGCTACTAAGAGGTGAAAAGATGAAGAAGGCATTGAAGATACTGGGAATATGTTTGATACTGATGTTGGCAGTGGGGGCTGTGGCTGCGCAGGAAGGAGAGGCCGGGGCAGCGGCTTCAGATAATGCATGGAAGATAGCAATCGCTGCGGCAATCGCTATCGGCATGGCGGCTATCGCCTCAGCTTATGGGATAGCCAACGCAGGCTCGGCGGCCATGGCGGCCATGGCAGAGAAGCCGGAGATAGCCACATGGGGCGTTATCATTGTGGCCCTTGCCGAAGGTCTAGCCCTCTATGGCCTGGTTATAGCCTTCATGATCATAGGCAAGATCCCTGGCTGAAAGAATAAAAATCCCTATAGACTTTGCGCCGGAGGCTTCTTTCTTTTCTCTGGCGCTGCAATCTCTCTTTTTTATATTACGCCATCACCAGAAGCCCTTCTATGTCCTTGGCGCTGAAAAACTCGTCCTTTGTCTTTATGATCTTGATGAGGTTTGAGATCTCGTTCTCCTTCAGGTTCAGATAGGCGATTATGGTGCCGATGTGGAACCGCTGGCCTATGAAGACCTTCCTGCTCTCCCTGAGGAGATATCTTTTTGCGGCGATCTCGAAGCTCAGAAGGGAATTTGACTCCTCATATCCCTGGAGACCCTCTTTCACAAGCCCCACAAACCGTCTGGGCACCACATCAGGGAGCCGTGAGAGGTTCTCAAGCCGTGTAATGAGTGTGAAATGCTTCATTGTGAGGCCCTCGCCGCCTTCGATAAAATAATCCTCTGCAGGCGCATCCAGACCCCTGAGCCGGAGCGCCATGAGAAGGTTGGAGAGATCGATGTTGAAGCCCACGAAATGCTTTACCATGGCCCGGTCCTTTTTTGAAAGACCGCTCATCTCCTCTTTGACGGCCCCGTAATAATGGTTTTCAAGGGCGTTCACATAGGGCAGGTCCCTCTCTTCATCCTCTTCATCCCCTTTCCCTGTCCGGGCATCGTGGACCGTCTTCAGGGGCGCATAGTAATCTGTGCCCTTCAGCTCCTCTATCACCTCGCCGATGGTCTCTTTTTTTAGGAGCCTCTCAATCATCTCCTCGCTCATCTCTCCGAAGGGTATGAGATATTCTCTGAGGGTCACCTTGAGAAACATCATCTTGATGATGCTCTTTAAGGTGTCCACCTCGAATTTCCTTGCCATTGTCTGTATGAAGCTCCTTGGCCTGCCCTTGACAGAGTTGATGAGCTTCAGATACTCGCGGTAGAGGTTCCTTTTGAGCTGAAGCTCCATGGAGAGCACCGTTGCATCGGCGAGGTCCTGACCGTACCTCGTGTTCTTCAGAATGGAGAGTATCTCCTCAAGGTTGCGGCTCTCTATCAGGCCTCTGGAGGCGTCATCTGAGAGGAAGTAGGATTTAATGTCGCCGATGCGGGCGTTCACGTAGGCGTAGGTGGAAACTGACATCTCTTCACTCCAGCCTAAGGATTCGGGCGTGGGGTTAATAAAAATATCGGTTCTGAAGTAATTGGGCTGTCTCTAA
>RFHW01000176.1 GCA_003695745.1 Methanobacteriota archaeon
CTGAAGGTCCAATCCGCCGGGATCCAGCCTCATCTTCGCAGCAAATATATAGTAGCATTTAAATACAAAGTGGTTAAATCTGGCAGAGAGGTAAATAGATGGAGTTGACACATGTCTCAGAAAAAGGGGTGCGCATGGTAGAGGTCTCAGACAAGCCAGATCAGATGCGGCGCGCCAGGGCAAGGGGGAGGATCCGGCTCAGGCCCGGGACGATCGAGCTCATCAAAAAGGGGGAGGTGGAGAAGGGCAATGTCCTCACCTGCGCCCAGGTGGCTGCGGTGATGGCGGTGAAGAACACCCCCTCGGTCATACCCATGTGCCATCCCCTACAGATAACAGGCGTGGACGTGGGCTTCAACATCAGCGGCGATGAGATCGAGGCGGATGTGGAGGTGCGCAGTGTTGGGAAAACAGGTGTTGAGATGGAGGCGGTGACCGGTGTGGCGGTGGCCCTGCTCACCATCTGGGACATGGTCAAGTCCGCCGAGAAAGACGAGAGCGGCCAGTATCCTGTGACAGAGATAGGGGAGATAAAAGTGGTGGAGAAACAGAAGAGGTGAGCTATTGTCAAGCGAAACCACCGAAGCGCATAAGAAGGGATCGCCGGGGAAGGTGAGGATCGCGGTCATCACGATCTCAGACTCTAAATACGCCTATCACTGGACAGGCAAAAAAGGCGTTGAGAACGAGGATGTCTCAGGCAGGAAGATCATCTCCATGATAGAGGAGGCGGGGCATGAGCTCGCCTACTACACCATTGTGCCGGACCACGGCGGCATGATACTTGAGGCTGTGGACCATATCTCAGAGGAGTCCTCGCCTGACGCCATCATAACCACCGGAGGGACCGGATTGGGGCCGCGGGACGTGACCATCGAGACCCTTGAGCCCCTCTTTGAAAAGGTGATAACCGGTTTTGGAGAGGTCTTCAGGGCCGAGAGCGCCAGGGAGATCGGCCACGCCACCATGCTCTCACGCGCAACAGCTGGGGTGTACAGGGGTGTTGTCGTATTCTGCCTCCCAGGCTCTCCAAACGCCTGTGAAACAGGGACAAAGCTTATACTGGAGGAGATCAGCCACATCATAAAGCACCTGAGAGAGTGAGCGAATTGCCAGATGAGAAGGGATGCACCGAGGAAAGCTGCCTTAAACCGGGTGAACGTCTCGTGCATATAACAGTGGATGGGAAGGACATCCCCATAGGCCGTTTTGTGCAGGGCTTTATAATGAGCACCGTTGTGGGCATGCTCTCTTCACTTAAGAAGGTCGACGTTAAAGAAGGCTCACAGATAGAGATAAGGCTGAGGTATCGGCGATGATAAGAGACCCCTTCGGAAGACCCTTGAAAAGCCTCCGCATCTCGGTGACGTCCAGATGCAACCTGAGCTGCGTATACTGCCATCAGGAGGGTGTGGAGAAGGCGCGCAGCGAGATGACGCCTGAGGAGATCCAGAGGATCGTGGAGGTGGCTGCAGGACAGGGTGTGAAGAAGGTGAAGATAACAGGCGGGGAGCCCATCATACGCCGCGATATCGTGGAGATAGTCCAGGGGATAGCGGATGTGAAGGGCATAGGCGAGGTGTCCATGACCACGAACGCCACCCTCCTTGCCGACAAGAGCCAGGCGCTGCGGGAAGCCGGTCTCAGGCGTGTGAACGTGAGCCTCGACACCCTTGACCCACGGATCTTCAGAGAGATAACAAAGGGAGGGGAGCTTGACAGGGTCATAGAGGGCATCAGGGCGGCTGTGGACGCCGGGCTCTCGCCGGTGAAGCTCAACATGGTGGTGATGAAGGGCATCAACACAGACAGGATCAAGGAGATGATAGGGTTCGCTTCTGAGAACAACGCCATCCTCCAGCTAATCGGCCTCATGGAGAACGAGTACAGCCGGGAGTTCTACAGCGAATACGCCCAGGACCTTGAAAGGATCGTAAGAGAGCTTGAGGAGGAGGCCAATGAGGTGCTTGTGCGAAAGTTCATGCAGAACCGCACACGCTATATCCTCGATGAAGGGGAGGTGGAGGTGGTCTTTCCCATGCACAACACCGAGTTCTGCGCCCACTGCACGAGGATGCGCATCACCGCCGACGGCCGCTTCAAACCCTGTCTCATGCGCACAGACAACTATGTGGACTTCCTCGGCCCCATGAGGGCAGGCGCATCGGAGGAGGAGCTTGAAAGGCTCTTTTTAGAGGCGGTATCAAGGAGAGAGCCCTATTTCAAAAAACCCCTTGGCATGGGCGAGAAAGCGGATGGAGTGAAGGACGAAGGCAACCTCTAAAAGACCTTCACCCTGTGGTGCTTCTTGTGCAGGGTGTATGCGGCTACAAAGAGGAATATTGAAGCCATGAGGAAGAAGAGGTCATAGAAGGGGTGGATGCGGGCATCGCTGACGATCTTAACGCTCCACAGCACCCCGGCAACCATGGCCACTGTCATGCTTACAGTGAAGAGGACTGCGAAGAACCAGAAGCCGTCGTGCTTTGTTATCTGATAGTTTCTGAAGGCAAAATAGAGGGCTCCTGCAAAATACAGGGCCCCGGCCCCCAGATACACCGCATGGACAGGCTCATGGGTCATTCCGGAGCGCCTCCTTCCTTTTCCAATTCCTTTTTAGATAGGTAAAAGCTCAGCCCAAAGAACACCCCGGCTGCGATCACCAGCCCGTGGCTTGCCACTTCGGCCGGCTCATACTCATAGACCTCGGATACAAGGTCAAGGAGGAACCCGGGCCCTATGAGGACGGTAGCAGAGAGGACGAGCCACCCCCGCTTCCCATATTCCCTGACACCGGCCACCGCTGCAAAGTAGAATGCTGCCAGCAAAAAGATGAGGGTGAAAACCCCGCTCACAACCTCCCAAGGATCTATCAACTTCTTCACCTGAACCAATCTTTGTTAAGAAGGCTATTTAAACTTAATCATCACCTGATGTCCCTGCAGGACAGCTCAAAACATTCACCCCAGTATCGCTGTGAAGAGGTAGATGGCAAGCATCCCCACTATTATGAAGACAGCTATGGATATGCCGCTTATGTTCGGGGTCTCTGCAAGGAACTTTCGTGTCATTGCCTCAAATTCATCTGCCCTTGCTTTGAGGTCCTTCGATTCTGCTCGGCCCATTATACGGTCAAAAAGAAGCGCCGTGAATGCATAGGGGTATTTAATGGCATCAGCCACGTCAAGGGCAACCTCCCTGAAGAGCTCCTCCGTGCTCTGGTCAAAGATCGTTACCGGCTCACGCAGGTATCTGAACCGTCTTTCGCCCTGCAGAGGCGTCTCTGACCCGGGTCCAGCGCCTTCGATGAGCCTTTCACCGGCGCCCACGTAGGTGCGGTCTATCCTCTCATCGAGCTCCATTGCAGACAGCGTTGCCTCCAGAAATTTATGCCCTGTTTCAACATAGCCGTGGTCTATCCTCTCATCGAGCTCCATCGCCGCCTTTGTGGCCCTGAGAAAGCCCTGCCCGGTCTTCACATATCCCCTGTTGATGGCTCCGTCGAGCGTCTGGAACGGTCCTTTGGCAAGCCACACCAGGAACGTGCCTATCCTCTCATACCAGTAGTCAGGTCCAAGGGGCCGAGGTATCTCTATGAAGAGCAGGTCCTTTCTCCAGCCCACTGTGAAGATGGACACACCGATCACGGTGACAAGAAGGACCTCCTCAAAACCATGGACGGTGAAGAACCTTGTTGTGAGGATGTGCCCGGCGGCGTGGTGATCGAAGGTATAGCCCTTGAGCACAGGATAGACCAGCCTCTCCAAGGCGAGATTCGGCAAGAGGCCGATAGCCGTTATCAGGGCTGCCAGAACACCCATGGGAAGGAGCATTGCAAGAGGCGCCCGAGCCGCCTTCTCGCTCGCCACCCCATCTGCGCCGAAGAAGGTCATCCTCAGCATCTTCAGATAATAAGCTATCGTACCCCCGCTTGTGATGAGGAAAAGAATCTCCGCAAGAAGGAACACCGGGTCTTCACGGGCCACCTCCACAATACCCTCGAAG
>RFHW01000177.1 GCA_003695745.1 Methanobacteriota archaeon
GCCGGTCTGACCGGGGAGGAGGCTCGGAGTCTTGGGCTGCCGCCGGGGGAGTACATGCCCCAGACCCCGGAGGAGATCATTGTCTCATATGCAGATAACCTGACAAAGGGAAGGGTCCGCATCCCCTTCTCCAGGGCCCTGAAGAGGTTTGAAGAGAGGCTTGGGCCCGGGCATCCGGCCGTTGAGCGCTTCAGAAGACAGCATGAGAAGATCCGGGAGTGGGCTAATAGATGGTGATCTGGTTTATGCCCTCAATGTTCTTGAGCTCCTCCACAAGAGAGCCCTGTATCCTCTCAGCCGTTATGACTGTGAATTTGGGCTCGCTCGAAAAATAAGGGTCCTCGGCGATGGCCTGCCTGATTGAGACGCCGTTTCTTGCGATGCAGTCCGTTATCTGCTCGATTATCCCCGGGACGCTGGCATCCTTCACGCTGATGGATATCACACCAAGCCCGATCTCAGGGGCCACGTCCCGTAAAAAGGCGACGGGGGAGAGCCTGCCATATACCCGCTTCAGCTCTTCATCCTCAAGGATCCTTTTTGCTGTGGAGTCCACAACCCTCCGGTCCACACCCAGCCGCCGTCCAATGCTTGTGCTGGGCACATCACAGCCGTCGCAGGCGATCTTCCCGTTTTCTTTTACCTGAAAACCCTTTTCAAGGAGATATGCGGCCACGCGCCGCTGGGCAGGGAAATCCCTGAAGGCTGCCTCAATTTTCTTCCACATTGCAGAAAAATGGACATCCAGAGATAAAAACTTTTCCCAATGACTTGGAGGGGCTGTGCCCGGGAAAACCATATATAGGTCAGGGTTGTTAGGTGGATGTGAAGGCTCGAAGGCCGATCATGGAAAAGTTTATTAAGGAGTTTTGTTAGGCAATCTACGAACAAAATGATCTATGGGAGATGATAGCATGGGCGATGGAACAGTGGAGAACCTCAAGGCAGCGCTGGCAGGCGAAAGCCAGGCCAACAGGACCTACCTGGCCTTCGCAAAGAAGGCCGAGGAAGAAGGGCACCTGCAGGCGGCAAAGCTCTTCCGGGCCGCGGCCGAGGCAGAGACCATCCATGCCATGACCTATCTGGAGCTCCTTGGAAGGATCAAAGGCACAGAGGAAAACCTCAAGGCAGCCATGGCAGGCGAGACCCATGAGTACACCACCATGTACCCCGGCTTCGTGGAGACAGCGAAAAAGGAGGGCGAGAGCAAAGCGGCAACAGCCTTCTCATGGGCCCTGAAGGCGGAGGAAGGCCATGCAAACCTCTACAGGGCAGCCCTTGAGAACCTGGGAAAAGAGCCGGGCCCAGACTACTATGTGTGCCAGACCTGCGGCTGGACGAGCGAGGGCGAGGCGCCGGAGCGCTGCCCTGTCTGCGGCAGGCCAAAAGAGCAGTTCAAGAGGATCGGGTGACGAGCCATGAAGGCAGTGGAGATAAAAAAAGACGTCTACTGGGTTGGGGCTATTGACTACAACGTGCGCAACTTCCACGGCTACATCACGCCAAGGGGCACAACATACAACGCCTATCTCGTGGTGGATGAGAAGACAGCCCTCATAGACACCGTGAAATCGCCCTTCAAAGAGGAGCTCCTCGCCAGGATAAGGAGCGTGATGGACCCCGCCGAGCTGGACTACCTCATTGTCAACCACGTGGAGATGGACCACTCAGGCTCCAGCGCAGCCGTGATGGAAGCGGCCCCAGAGGCCCAGGTCATAGCCACCGGGAAGGGCATGGAGTTCCTCCACGCCCATTACCATGGCTCAGAGGAATGGGACATAAAGGCCGTGGACAAAGGGGACAGCCTCAAGCTGGGAAAGCGAAGCCTCCAGTTCATACCCTCGCCCATGCTCCACTGGCCAGACACCATGTTCACATACTGCCCTGAGGAGAGGATACTCTTCTCAAACGACGGCTTCGGACAGCACATTGCAACACCCCAGCGCTTCCACGACGAGGTGGAGGACCGGGACATCATAGACGAGGCAAAGAAATACTATGCAAACATCCTCCTACCCTTCTCAAGCCTGGTCTCAAAGAAGCTCGCAGAGCTCAAGGACGTGCCCGTGGACATTGTATGCCCAAGCCACGGCGTGGCCTTCAGGCGCAAGGAGGACATTGAGCAGGTGGTATCAGCATATTCGCGATGGGCTGCAGGCGAGAGCCTGGACAAGGCGGTCATCATCTACGACACCATGTACAGCTCCACAGAGAAGATGGCGAGGGCCATCGAGGACGGGCTCATAGACGGCGGGGTGGACACCCGCTTCTACAACCTCAGGATCTCAGACTGGAGCGAGATAGCGAAGGAGGTGCTCGATGCGAAGGCGATAGTTGTGGGGTCGGCAACCCTCAACAACGGCCCCCTGCCAACCGTCGCCGGGTTCCTCACATATCTGAAGAGCCTTCGCCCGAAGGGCAAGATAGCAGCCGCCTTCGGCAGCTATGGCTGGGGCGGTGGAGCGGTCAAGGTCATCACAGAATACCTGGAGTCCACGGGCATCGAGCTCGTGGAAGAGCCCATCCAGACAAGGTTCGTGCCCCCTGAGGAGGTCTTATCGGCCTGCTGGGACATGGGGGCAAGGATCGCTAAGAAGATAAAAGAGAGGTGAGAAAGGCTATGGACAAATACCAGTGCACGATATGCGGCTACATATACGACCCTGAGAAGGGCGATCCAAACAACGGCGTTGCCCCTGGCACAGAGTTCAGCGCATTGCCTGACAGCTGGACCTGCCCGGTCTGCGGCGCGCCAAAGAGCGAGTTCGAGGCGCTCTAAAAAAGGTTAAAGATATATACTACAGCATTTGAAAGATGTTGATTATGAAGGGAGGTGCAAAGAGCGCAAAGGCCCTGCTGCGATTAGCGGCGTTTCTAATGGTTACGCTCTTTCTGATAGGCTGTCTCTCCACACCTTCTGCGCCGAAGGAAGGTGTTACAGACACAGGACCGGCCCAGCACGGCGCTGACGAGGAGCCGCTGCACACAAGCCCTGTCTTCCTCCCTGGCACGCAGCCCCATGACATCAAGCAGGCCATCGCATCGCCAGAGGTCTGTGAGGGATGCCACGGGAACTATGAGGAATATGCGCCCTATGACACCTGGGGCGGGAGCATGATGAGCTTTGCGGCCATGGACCCCCTTTTCCTCGCCCTCAACGCCATCGCCAACAGGGACCTGGAGGGTGTGGTGGAGGTGGGCGACTACTGCCTGAGATGCCATGCGCCTGCGCCCTGGCTTGAAGGCCGCTCCGAGCCTGTGGACGGCTCCAACCTCACAGAGCAGGACCTTGAGATCGGCGTCTCATGTGACTTCTGCCACCGGATGGTGGACCCGCTCACCAATGAAGGCAGGGAGCTCTCCAGGCCTGACACCACGGTGCACGGGAACGCCCAGTATGTTGTTACGCCGGTGTATGAGCGAAGAGGCCCCTATGACGATGCAGAGGCGCCTCATCCAACGAGCTACTCGGAGTTCCACACCAAGTCTGAGATCTGCGGCACATGCCACGACATCTACAACCCGGTCTACGACCTTGAGACACCGGTTGAGACAACCTACAGCGAGTGGAAGTACAGCGCATATGCCGAGGAAGGGGTGGAGTGCCAGGACTGCCACATGCAGCCTGTAAAAGGCTATGCCGCCTACTCTGGCACCGCAAAGCTCCGCGACAACGTGTATAAGCACGAGCTGGTGGGCGGCAGCAGCTGGATGCCTGATGTGCTCCTCTGGATGCGCGACAAAGGCTACGTCTCCTTTGACGAGGAGCGTGTGGAGGCACTGCAGAGGACGAAAGTGCTTGCCGTTGAGATGCTCCGGAGCGCTGCAAGGCTTGATGTGGAGGCCAGCGGCGGGAGGCTCAAGATTAAGGTGACAAACCTCGCCGGCCACAAGCTGCCCACAGGCTATCCTGAGGGCAGGCGCATGTGGCTCAACGTCCGCTTCTATGACGCCCAGGGCAACCTCATCAAGGAGTCAGGCGCCTATGACGATGGCACAGGCGAGCTGGCACATGACCCTGAGCTCAAGATATACCACGCCGAGCCAGGGATGAAGGATGTGGAGGGCTATCCAGACGGACCAAGCTTCCACTTCGCCCTGAACAACCACATCTACTTTGACAACCGCATACCGCCCCGTGGCTTCAGGAACGCTGATTTCGAGCGGCGCATGGCCTATATCAGGGGCGCAGAATATGAGGACGGCCAGAACTGGGATGAGACCGAGTACACAATCCCAGAAGGCGCTGCCAAGGCTGTTGTAAGGCTCAGGTATCAGAGCACCTCCAAGGAATTTGTGGAGTTCCTGCGGGATGAGAACAGGGGCAACCACTGGGA
>RFHW01000178.1 GCA_003695745.1 Methanobacteriota archaeon
AACCCAAGCATCCTGCGAATTTATATATACTTTTTCACAGTAATCTATATATAATATAAAAATGTCAGTACAATATTGATTATGGAGACGAGAAAGGTCTACAAGAGCGGCGGCTCAACCCTCGTGGTATCCCTGCCAAAGAGATGGGCGAAGAGAGCAGGGGTGAAAGATGGGGACTCCATCCTTGTGAGAGAGCTTGAAGGCTCCCTGCTCCTGACCACTGGGGAGCCGGAGAGGAAGCATCAGAGAGAGGAGATCGATTCAAAGCTCCTGGACTCGCCTGAAGACATGAAGCTCCTCATCATATCCCATTACCTTGCGGGCTATGAGAGGCTCATTGTAAAATTCAACAGGAGCCAGAGGCTGGACTATAAAAAAGACATCAGAGAGGCCATCGAATTCCTAATAGGCCTTGAAATAGCAGAAGAATACGATGACAGGCTGTTACTAGAGGTCTTTCTTGACCAGGAGCGGATATCAACCATGGAGGCGCTTAAAAGAATGTATCTCATCATAAAGAGCATGCTCAAGGACGCCCAGGATGTGATCGGAGGAGGCGATGAAGAGCTTGCAAGGGACATCATTACAAGAGAAAAAGAGGTGGACAGGCTCTATTTCCTCATAGTGCGCCAGCTGAAGAGCGCTGTGAGGTACGGCTACTCGGCGGAGAAGCTGGGCATCAGAGAGCAGCGCGAGGCCCTGGGCTACCGCATCGTGGTCAAGAGCTTTGAGAGGATCTCAGACCATGTGGAAAACCTCGTTGAGAACTTCCTCGCGCTCCGGCACAGCCACCCTGACATGAGAGGGGCGCAGGAGATCATGGCAGCGGTGATAGATCTCCTCGATGACGCATCCAGATCGGTCTTCAGAAAAGACCAGGACCTTGCCCTAGGGCTCTTCCAAAGCCTTGAGAAGATCAAAGAAAGGTACCAGAAAGCATCAAAGGAGATATTCAAAAAAGACCTCACGCTGGAGGCCGCAATCCACTATAAGGGCATGCTCGACAGCCTCTCAAGGATCGCAGACTACGCAAGCGACATCGCCGAGATCGCCATAAACATCTCAGTGGCCATGCCCTGAGCTGCCCTCGATCTCCATTATCTTTTTGAGAAGCCTGTTCTCCCTGTATCGGGTGTTCGGGAGCTTGGGGACCTTGATCAAATTTTTTGGGTCTATGCCCTTCCCGCCGTCCTTCCTGTACTCCAGAAGGAAGAAGAGCCTTGTGCCTGTTCGCACCACCGGATGGGTCCTCAAACCTGCCACCACCCCCTTTGAAGGCGCCCTGAGCTCAATCTCCTCATAGCTGAAGGGATTGAGTATCCTGCCTATAAGGTCGCCCTCCAGCACCACATCTCCAAGGCCCACCCCTGGCTCGAAGATGCCGCCTATAGGGCTTCTGAACCATGACCGGGTCTTTGTGATGAGGATCTGCTGCTCAGGAACAAGGGCTGTTCCCTTCATCATCCCAAGGACCTTCAGAACGTTATGGACACCTTCTATTCCGAGCTCCACACCACCGGGGTCCACCACCCCGCCGGCCCCTATCTCCACGGTGATCGTGGGGATCCTCTCTTTAATGGCCCTCACCTGCAGCATCCCCTCAGGCCCCTTCCTCCGCCACACGATCTCCGTGCCAAAGGCGTTCACCAGCAGGAGCGACCTCCCTGTGCGGTCTCCGGTCCTGATCCTTGTATGGGGCAGGAACACCTCAGGGTACTCGGCAGAATGGAAATCGACGATGTAGTCGGCGTTCTTTGCGATCCTGTTGAAGAAGGTGTATGCCACCTGCTCTGTGAGAGAGCCGTCCCGGTCGCCAGGGAAGACCCTGTTCATGTCCTTTGGATCAAGGGGGTCCCAGCGCAGCCCCGCGTTATAGGCCATCACATTCACAATAGGCACGCCCATCACAGTGCCGCACAGCTCCCCGGGGTCGAGCCCTGCCATCACCTTCCGCACGATCTCCACGCCGTTGAGCTCGTTGCCATGGACCGCAGCGTTGAGAAGGAGGGTGGGCCCATCTTCGGCGCCTGAGACCATGAACAGGGGTATGGCCACCTGGCTTTTGTCAGCGTACTCCGCCACCTCCACGGCGGTCACAGTCTTGGAGCCCCTCTCAGGCATTGGGAGCGGTTTCATGGGGACCTGCCTCCTCCATGGATCAGCGCCAGTATGTCTGAGCCCCTGCCCTTCGGCGCGATGCAGGGAAGGCCTGTGTGCTCATAGACCTCCCGCACCATGAGCCGCGAGTTGGCCACCGGCCCTGAGAAGGCGGTGATCTCAAGGTCCAGCTCCTCAAAGAAGGTATGCCCTCCGTATGCGGCGAGGGAGTCGCTTGCGCTGAAGAATATCCTGGAGACCCTGTCCATGAACCTCCCCTCGCGAAGGATCATCTTTGTCTCTCTCTGGAACACACCGTCCGCTATCTCTATGACGATGTAATCAGGGTCCTCAGATGCAAGGTTGGAGTATATCACATCGATGATCTCCATCACCTGTTTCCTCTGGCATTTGTAGGTGGATGGATAGCCTGCGTCCACGTGGTCCAGCACCAGGTCGGCGCCTGCGTCGCTCATGAGCAGGATGTCCTTTGACCGTGCTGTGCCAGTCACCTTTCCAGCGCACACACGATGGCCTGCGGTGACAAGGGCCTTTATGATGGTCGCTGCCGTGGTGGTCTTCCCTGCGTCCATGCCTGAGCCCACCACAAGCACCACCGGCACCTCCCTCCTGTAATCCTTCTCCCCAAGGGCGTGGTCCCTGAGGTTCACCACCTCGCCGCCTGACACCACATAGCCCATGAAGAGCAGCTTTGTGGGGTCCTGTATGAGCAGGTTCTTGCCTGTGAGCTTGCCGCAGACCCCGCCTGCGTTCAAAAGCTCCATGCCATATCTCACCCTCTCAGGTATCTTGCCCTCGAACTCGCCGGTGGCATATCGATTTCCGATGGCAACGACAACGCGATCCCCCTCGAAGAGACGCCTGTATCTTCCGAAGCGGTTCTCAAGCTCCCGGTGCCAGCCCACCTTGCTCACAGAGCAGACCACCACGTCGCCACGCTCAGGACGCTTCCTACGGGGCTCGATGTGGCCGAAGAGGTCTTCAGGGACCCTTCTCACCACAGAGGATACCTTGAGCTCCTGAACACGCTGGATCATGAATAGGCTTAAAGTGCGGAGGGTGTTTTATAATTTATGGCCACCCCCTTTGCCAATAGAGAGGCATGCCGGGGTGATGTTTATAAATACCTCAGGGCAGGATAAGGTTGGAGTGAAATGTCCATGAACTTGGCTCAGAAGATCATCTCCGCTCACCTTGTAGAGGGGGATATGACGCCCGGCGAGGACATCGCCATCAGGATAGACCAGACGCTGACGCAGGACGCCACCGGCACCATGGCCTATCTCCAGCTCGAGGCGCTGGGCGTGCCCAGGGTGAGGACCGAGGTGTCGGTGAGCTATGTGGACCACAACCTCCTGCAGAGCGACCACCGCAACGCCGATGACCACAGGTATCTGCAGAGCGTGGCAGCAAGATACGGCATCTATTTCTCAAGGCCTGGGAACGGCGTGTGCCATCAGGTGCATCTCGAGCGATTCGGCGCTCCGGGCAAGACGCTGCTGGGCTCTGACAGCCACACCCCCACTGCCGGGGGCTTAGGCATGCTCGCCATAGGCGCCGGCGGCCTTGACGTGGCCTTAGCTATGGCAGGCCAGCCCTTCCAGATGAAGATGCCCAGGGTCGTGGGCGTGAGGCTCACCGGGGAGCTCTCGCCCTGGGTGTCGGCACGGGACGTCATATTCGAGGTTCTCAGACGAGTTGATGTGAAGGGCGGCGTTGGAAGGATACTGGAATACCACGGACCGGGTGTGAAGACCCTTTCTGTGCCTGAGCGTGCCACCATATGCAACCTGGGCACAGAGACAGGCGCCACCTCATCCATATTCCCCTCAGACGAGGTGACCCGCCGCTTTCTGAAAAGCCAGGGCCGGGAGGATTCTTGGCAACCTCTTGAGGCAGATACCGACGCAGGCTATGACGAGACCATGGAGATCGACCTCTCCAGTCTTGAGCCCCTTATGGCGGCTCCCTCCTCACCGGGGAACATCGTGAGGGTGCGGGATGTGGCCGGCCTGGAGGTCTCGCAGGTCATCATAGGGAGCTGCGCCAACTCATCGCTCCGGGACCTCCTATTCGCTGCCAGGGCATTGGAGGGCAGGCACGTCCATAGTGATGTCAGTTTCGAGGTGAACCCGGGCTCCCGACAGGTGCTTGAGAACCTGGCCGCCCAGAACGGTTTCCTGTCACTTGTGAAGGCCGGCGCCCGCATCCACCAGCCGGGCTGCCTTGGCTGCATCGGCATGGGGCAGGCCCCTGCCACAGGCACCGTGTCCCTGCGCACCTTCACACGGAACTTCCCGGGTCGAAGCGGGACCAAGGACGACAGGGTCTATCTCTGCAGCCCTGAAACCGCCGTTGCCGCTGCCATAACAGGCAGGATAACCGATCCACGGGAGCTGGGCCAGTATCCAGAGGTCAAGATAGCTGAAGAGCTTTTGATAGATGACTCCATGATAAT
>RFHW01000179.1 GCA_003695745.1 Methanobacteriota archaeon
GTTCACAAAGGCTGCGCAGCAGGCTGCCGTGAAGTTGTCCATGCCCTGTGCGATGAAGCCGCCCACCGCTCCTGCGAGGGCGTCGCCGGTGCCGCCCACAGTCATACCGGCGTTGCCTGTTTCATTGAGCTTCACCCGGCCCTCTGGCGATGCAACGATGTCCACAGGGGATTTGAAGAGAACGGTCATTGAAAGCTCTACTGCCAGCCTTCTCACCACATCCTTTTTCCCGTCTAGGTCTTCGGGAGGCGCATCACCGGTGAGGCCGGCGAATTCTGTTGCATGGGGGGTGCTCACACCGTTCACATTCTTCAACGCTTTTTTGTCCACGAGCTTCAGGGCATCTGCATCAAGGACAACAGGAATATTCATCCCTTTGAGTATGGAGTTCAGCGCCTCGCCAGTCTCATCGGCGGTTCCAAGCCCCGGCCCCACTACACACACGTCCTGACCCCTTGAAAAATCCAGGATGTCCTTAACGGCCTCTGGATTGAGATGATCACCGGCGTAGCCGCGGAATATGAAATCCGGGAGATAAGTCCTGGCAGCGTTCAATATGGGCTCAGGCACAAAAAGCGTTACAAGATCGGCACCCACGCCCACAGCCCCGAGGCCGGTGAGTATGGGGGCGCCGGAATAGGCGGAGCTCCCTGCGACCACCAGGACCCTGCCGTTGGCTCCCTTGTGTGATGCCGGGTCCCGCCTGAGATTCACAATGAGGTGCCCCGGCCCCACATGGGTCGATGCCTTCTCAGGTATGCCGATGTCCTTCACCACAGTGTTATAGCCCTCAAGCCCCTCCTTTGCCATGTGAAGGGCGATGACAAGGTCGGCGTCCACCACGGTTTCGGTGCCAAGGCCGCTGGGCACATCCACCGAGACCACATAGGCCTTTGACCTGTTGATCCCTTCGATGACCTCCTTCATCGGGCTTCTCACCTCGCCTTTGATGCCGGTTCCAAGGAGGGCGTCAACGATTATGTCAGAGCCGTAGTCTATCTCCCCTGCATCGGCGACCTCCTTCACACTTACACCGGCGTCCTCAAGATTCTTGAGCGCCATCCGCGCCTCCTCTGTCCCTATGTCATCTTTCCGCCCTACAATGTACACCTTCAGCCCATATCCAGATTTATGGAGATGCAGCGCAGCGGCAAACCCGTCGCCGCCGTTGTTCCCGGTGCCGGAGATTATCGTAAAGGTCCTCTTTTCTTCTGCAACCTTTGCCAGCTCCTCATAGACCGCTCTTCCCGCATTCTCCATAAGCACATCCACAGCCACCCCGAAGTAGGGAGAGTTCTTGTCCACCACCCGCATCTCAACTGGGTTTATATACTCCATAGCCTTAAATACCGGTTGTGAGCTATAAATGTTTATGGAGAGGTGATAGAGCGTGGTACATGCCGGCGAGCTACCTGAGAACATTAACGAGGTCCTGGATGTCCTGATCGGTGAGATAGCGCTTACAAGGAGGCGGCTTGAAAGCCTGATCGAGGTGCTTGAGGAAAAGGGCCATATCTCTGAGGCAGAGTTCAAAAACAAGCTCAAAGAGAAGTCTGAGGAGGAAAAGCTCCAGACACTGGTGACATCGCTGTCAGAGAAGAAATAGCCATCTGTTGAGCCTGATGTTTGAGACACAGTTCAAAGACGCCATGGGGAGGGTTGGAAGGCTTTATGTCCGGGGCCGGACAGTGGAGACACCCCTCATCTTCCCGGTGATAAACCCGAACATAGACCTGATAACGCCGGGGGAGCTGCAAGGAATGGGCTTCGAGGGTGTTATCACAAACTCCTACATCATATATAGGAACGAGCCCCTGAGGGGGAAGGCGCTTAAATCAGGTGTTTCCGGCCTCCTTGGCTTTGACGGGGTGGTGATGACAGACTCAGGGTCATATCAGCTCTACCAGTACGGCTCCGTTGAGGTGTCGCCAGAGGAGATCGTGCGGTTTCAGGAGAATATAAAAAGCGACATCGGCATCATCCTCGACATACCGACGCCCCCGGACGCAGGCCATGCCAGGGCCAAAGCGGACCTCGAGGAGACCATCAGAAGGGCGAAGGCCGCCGCCCACCTGAAGAGGGACATGCTCCTCGGCGGCACGGTGCAGGGCTCCACACACCTGGACCTCAGGGAGGAGTCTGCCAAGGCCATGGCCGACCTCGACTTTGACATCTATCCCATAGGCGGCGTTGTGCCCCTCATGGAAAGCTACAGGTTCTCTGACCTTGCAAGAATAATCATCCATGTGAAGAGGCACCTCCCACCCCACAAGCCGGTGCATCTCTTCGGCGCAGGACATCCCATGATGCTCGCCCTTGCAGTGGCCTTGGGATGCGACCTCTTCGACTCAGCGGCATACTCCCTCTACGCACGGGAGGGAAGATACCTCACAACCACCGGCACGCTGAAGCTCTCTGAGATGCGCACCCTCCCATGCCAGTGCCAGGTCTGCTCTGAGCACACAATCGACGAGCTCAGGGCCAGCCCTGAAAAGACAAGGCTCCTTGCCCTGCACAACCTCCATGTCACAAAGGAGGAGATAGACACCATAAAAGAGGCCGTCCACGACGGGAGCCTCTGGGAGCTTGTGGAGATGCGGTGCAGGGCGCATCCAAACCTCCTTGAGGCGCTTCGCATCCTAAGAGACTATCCGCTGGAGGACTATGAGCCCCTCACCAAGCCATCGGCCTTCTTCTACACCGGCCCTGAGTCCCTCCACCGGCCTGAGGTGAAAAGACACCGGGAGCGGCTTAAAAGAATAACGACCTCTGCAAAGACCCTTGTGCTCCTCTCTAAACAAGACGGCGATTCACCTGGACGGACAGGCAGCAACAGGGAATATCACCTCTGCTACCTTTCACCTGTCTTCGGCATCATCCCCACAGAGATAGAGGAGGTCTATCCGCTGGCGCAGCATCTCTATCCACGGATTCTCGATGAGCCCCAGAGGAGCATGATGAAGAGGGCGGTCAAGGAGTATTCCAAGGGCTTCAGCCGCGTCCTCATTGACAGGGCCCTCCAGGACTGGGGCATAGAAGGAGAGGTCCTTGAGAACTTGGAGATCGAGGCAGACACAGAGGTGAAGATGAAGGCCCTGGCCGACTATCAGTTCGGCGCCGGCGCAGGGGAGGTGCTCTTCAAGGGCTGCAGGGGGAGATACGCCCGGACAGGCAGGCTCAGGCACATATTCGACGGTGAGACCCTTGTGGCCACGGTGAGGGCCTCAGACGGCATCATCGTCCCGGCGCTGGAGGGCGCAAGAAGGCTGCTCAGGCTCCCCTGGCCGAGGAACAGGGTCGTCGTCGAGGATGAGGAGGTCTGCCGCTTCGTGAGAGAGGGCAAAAGCCTCTTTGCAAAGTTCATCACCGACTGTGACCCTGAGATCGTGCCGGGGAGCGAGGTCCTTGTGGTGGACAGAGAGGACCGGCTTGTGAACTGGGGCAGGGCCGCACTCGACGCAAGAGAGCTCATTGCATTCAAACGCGGCGTGGGCGTGAAGACAAGGGGGAGCATGGCAAATGACGAGTCACCGGTCAGTTCCTAAAAGGCTATCGTCATAGGCCTTGACGTGCTTTTCAACCTCGGCTTTGAATTTGTAGGGATCACCCACATAGATTAGAATGTTGTTTCTGCCAAAGCCCATATACGTAGTAGGAATAGAAAAACCTGACCAGATGACAGAACCTGCATTAATCAATAAAACTTCTTTGTTCTCCATGTCCTCTTTCATGATTCTGTGAAAAACCCTCTCCAATCTTCTAAAGAGAAAACCAAAAGATAAAACTCTGGTTAAGAATGTGGCATTTCTTTCGTAAGCGTCTTTATACTTCATTATCTCAACAGACGCTATTCCTGAAATCGGTATTTCGACGCCGTCAATCGACATCCCTAAAATCTTACCTTTAAATTGAATTTTTTCTGGATCGATTAGGATATATGAGCCCTTGGCGTTGACCCAGAAAAAGAGAATAACCAGAGGAAACACTGCGATAGTAAAAGGCAATAAAAGGAATAAAAGAAGCTCAAATAGATGAA
>RFHW01000180.1 GCA_003695745.1 Methanobacteriota archaeon
CAAGCTCCTCCCCTGAGACGCCTATGGCCTCAACCACCTCTGCCTTCTCCTCAAGCATCTTCACAGCCGCAGGATGTATGTTGTCAGCAAGAACCACCTTCATACTCCCAAGGTATCTTAGGGCCGATTTATAAATATTCTCTTGGCAGCCGCCCTTTACGCTTTGCTGATTATCTTCACCACATCCCCGGATTTGAGCTCGTGGTCCTTGGCGATCTTGCGCTTCGTCCGGGCGTCTATGGCCGCCACATAGTGCTCTGCAATCTCTGTGTGTATCCGCGCCGCCACATCAAGGGGTGTGCAGCCCTTTTCCATGAGAAAGACATCTGGCAGCACCCGGCCCTCCTTGTCGGTGTAATGGGTCTCGTCCTCCACCGGGTATACGACGATTCGCTCGAGCACGTCGAAGACCGCTTTGTTGATGCACTCCTGAACGCCGGTGCCGCCGAACCTGCCGAAGACCTTCTCTCTTATCATCTCAAGGGCCTTCTCCTCCCTGGGCGAGAGCTTCGACGGATCCACTGCTTCAAAATCTGTGTCGCCGGGCGTGTATCTGACGGCGCCCTTTTCCACGAGGTTGAGGAGCACATACTCTGCCATGGACGAGGTGGGCACCACAATGTAATCAGGGAACCGTGCCTTGAGCCGGGCGATGTTCTCGGCTGAGACATCCACATCGGTTTTGTTGGCGGCGATGACCATCCTCTTCGAATGGGAGCGAAGGGCCTTGGAGAATCTGTAGAGGCCGTCGTCACCCCACCTGGACGGTGTGCGCGGGTCCATCCCGGTCTCGTTGAGCGCCTGATGCACCATCCCCTCTGTTACGCCGATGCCTGCGAACATCTCCTCGAAGAACCGGGCGAAGTCCTTTTTCTCGGTCTCCACGCGCCGCGCCACCTTATCCCAGTTCCGCGTGAATATGGAGTGGAACCACCGCTCGATCTCGTTCTCAAGGAAGAGCACATCCTCCACAGGGTCTGTGGAGCCCGGCGCAACCGGGTTCCCCTCGGCGTCTGTCGAGCCTGAGGCATCCACCACATGGATCAACACCTGCGCCTGCCTGAGGTCGTCGAGGAACTTGTTGCCAAGACCTTTGCCTTTGTGCGCATCAGGGACGAGGCCTGCCACGTCTATGAGGTTCACCGGCGCGAAGCGGATGCCGTCGATGCACCGGGAGTTCCTGGGTGTGTCCGTGACCCCCAGCTCCCTGCACACGCACTGTGTCCTCACAGAGCCCACCGCGTTGTTGGGCTTTATCGTTGTGAAGGGATAGGCCGCTGTCTCGGCGTGGCCATGGGTTGCGGCGTTGAAAAAGGTGCTTTTCCCTACGTTGGGCTTGCCCACGATGCCTATCTCCACCATGTGTCTACTTGGGCGGAGGGGTATAAATGGGTTTGTATCCTGCAGTTCTATGGGCTGGAAAGAAGCTCAGGCCTGTCCAGGGCCCAGCCTCAGCGCTGCAAGGCCGCCTGCCCCTGTCAGAAGCCAGTAGGAGATGGCCCGGTCCACCACTATCACCACTGCCAGGACCTCTGTGGGAATCCCCAGCGAGGCATATGTTGCAAGCATTGTGCCCTCTGCAACCCCGAGGCCGCCTGGGAAGAGGGGCACCGCGGAAACGAACATCGTTACTATCGTAACGAGGGCCACCGCCACAAAGGGCACCTTCACACCCAGGGCCAGGAAGACAAAAAAAGGCCTTATAACCTCTGTGGCCCAGAGCAGGACCGTTAAAAGGACCATGACAGCCGGTATCCCTCTCTGCCGTATCAGACCTGAAGAGCTTATCCTGAAGACCTGAAGGGCCTCTAAGAGCTTTGCCCTGACAACACCGGGGAAGCGGTTGAAAAAACCGATGAGGAGCTCCTCCTTCTTCATGAGCAGGGCGAAAAGGATGAAGAGCACCGTTGTGGCGAGAAGCACGCCGCTGAGGGCAGTCCGCTCGGCGCGGCTCATCTCCCCTGTGAACGCTAGATAGAGATAGCTTGCAATGAAAAAGGCGAAGAGAACGGTGAAGTCGAAGAGGCGCTCCACAAGGATGGTTGCAATCCCCTCGCCTGCATGGACGCCGAATCTTCTGTTGATGAGATATGCCCTGTATGCCTCCCCGCCAACCCGCGCCCCCGGTGTTATGTTGTTCATAAAGTTGCCTGCAAGGACCACCGTAAAAAGGGCGTTCAAAGGAATCCTGCTCCCCACCTTCTCCAGGAGATACCGCCATCTCACGGCTATTATGAGGACATTTAAAAACTGAAGGGAAACTGCAAGGAGCAGGAGGGGTTTTCGGGACCTCTTCATCGCCTCAACGGTCCGTGAAACACCTGCATGGGAGATGAAGAGCCAGATTAAAATGGCGCCTCCAACGATGAGGATCAACAGGTTCCTGCCATAGCCTCTGGTCTCGCCCATGTTAGATGAAAAGGCAGGGGTAGGATAAAAAGCCATCCCCCTTTTCAGTGTCTATCGCACCCGGGCTGTGGCGCTCTGGCCTTGCAGATACCTGTCTATGGCCTCCCTGCCCTCTATGAAGACAAGGCCCTCTTTCTCAGCGAACCTTGCCGCCTCCTTTATGGAGAGGGAGTTGCCATCGTCTCCGAGCATCTCGCAGATAGCGGCCATGGGAACAAGCCCCGCCATCTCCATCAGGGCCACAGAAAGCTCGGTATGGCCCTTCCGGGTCTTAAGGAGGCCCTCTGCCGCCCGCAGGAGCGTCACATGTCCGGGCGATCGGAAGCACTCGCCGAACTCCTCGGGCCTGAATCTGCCGTTCAACGCCTTCCTCCCTATCCGCGCCAGCTCTGTTATGGTGAGGGACCGGTCATTGTCTGATATGCCTGTGAATGTCCTGCGGTGGTTTATGGTGATTGAAAAGGCAGATTTCTCGTCATAGGGTATGTCATGTGGCCAGAGCTCCTTGAAGACAGGGAACCGGGGGATCGAGTGCTCCCACACCTCTGTGAGGAAGGGAAGGCCAAGGCGCTCTGCTATGCTGGGGTGGATGGAGACGCAGAGGAGCCCTCCACCGTCTTTTCTGAGCATCCTCACATACTCCGGCGTAGCGGCCTCAGCAGCTATGACGATGTCCGTCTCCTCCTCCCTGCCGTCTGAATCATATATCAGGACCGGTCTTCCCCTTCGCAGATGCTCTATGGCCTCGTTTATCCTGTCCATCCTCTTCACCTCATGATCTTCACACAGAGCCTGTCGCCATCTCCGACCTGGCAGCGTTCCCTGATCTTCTCCGGGGCTATGAGCTCAATGGTGTCGGCTGAATGATGGGTCCTTTCAGGCACGATCACCGCCCCTTCAACACCCTCTATGTCTGCCTTGAAGCATTTGACGGAGCCAAAGGTGCGCCCATCCTTCTTGAATCCCTCGATCTCGATCCCTTCAAGCTTCAGGAGCTCCTGCCTGGCCCTGATATCCTCCGCACTTCGCAGCTTCATGTTCAAGGTTCCGGGGAAGGGATCGAAACCCAGCTTCTCCTGAAACTGTCTTTTGTACTCCTCCATGCCCATATAGTATCCTCCGTCGCCGATCCCTGATGTGACCACACCGCATATGGAGAAGGTGGAGGGCATTTCTCCGAACACCTCTGTGAGGCTGGAATAGATGCGGGCAAGCTCCTCCCTCCCTCTGGAGGTTATCCTTATGGTCTGGCCCCTGGGCAGCACCTCCCTTGTGATGAGCCCTGCCTCTTCAAGCGCCTTCAGCCGCCGTGCCGCTGTCTGCTGGGAGATGCCCAAGTCTGTGGCGAGCCGGGAAGAGGAGAGCTCCACAGGCCGGTCCAACGCCCCTCTGGAGGCGATCTTCAGTAGCGCAGGGATGTCCATAGCAACCAACTCAATTTTAAGTAACTACTCATAATTGAGGTAAAGATATATAAGGGTTGCGGAGAGGCCGCCAGCAACTGCAGCATAAGACCCGGGAAGAGGGCAGGCC
>RFHW01000181.1 GCA_003695745.1 Methanobacteriota archaeon
ATCCAAGTCTCATCTGCAGCCGCGGTTTTAACATCGTCACCGGCTTGGACGGCTCCTTCAACCTCTGTGGAAGTCCTGTCATCAAGGTCATGGGATTCATAGCCAAACTCCACAGTGTTGTTCCCAACAGCATTTACAATGACATCGGTGGTTAGGAACTCGCTCCAAGGCGCCTTTGACTCCCGGAGTTTAGAGCCGCTGGCCGCAAACACGGTTTTCTCTCTAATCAGATCAAATGCCCCACTGCTGTCATACACAGCATAAACATCGGTGTCTCCGAGACGCGCTTTATAGCCTCTTTCAACCTCGATTGAAGGGTCTTGGAAAATCAGCTCGGTCCTGTTGGTCTCATTGTCTTTTCTTAGAATTACCTTGTCATAGTTTTGAAACCCTCTATTGCCATTTGAAAGAGAAACTTCCTCGGTTTTTCTTCCAATAGCCAGTGTGATATGACCATTGGGCACATCTATTCTTGTTGGATAAATGTAATAATCCTCTACAAGATTTAAGTCGATCCCCAGCTTCAAAGGTGGGTCGGTAAGACCGGACCGATTAACATATCTCAATACAACTCCACCTTCTATAATCGCGAATTTCGCTGAGGGGCCGGCCCCTAGGTTCACTATATTGATCAAATCGATTCTTATGTCGGTTCCACGCAGAAGCAAGATCGGTCTATCGATTCCATACTTATTCCTAGAATCATCATATGTGTTCTCATCCACCGGAACAAGATCAACTCTGTTCTCTGAATGATCTATCAAGAGGTATTTCTGCCCCTTCACCTTGAACACCCTTCCTTTGAGGTCCTCCACGTATCCGACTCGATATTTGGGAGTCAATTTTATCGACTTGTTTGAAACATCCTCAAAGAAGAGATCGTTGTAAACAAGATAGTCATCCCGGTCATCGATGTCTCCATCGCCTGTGGCATCGTATTTGATGCTGAGATTTGGTGTGGTTCTTATCATGCCCTCATTCGAGAGTTCAGTGAGGTATTTCCCACTCCAATCCTCATTGGCCAATGTTTTTTCGAAGTCATCGCCCTCAAACAGGGGCGAGTCGGTGTAGGCCGTCCCCAAATTGTCGTCAATGTTACCGTCCTCATAGGAAAAAGAGATTACGCTTGGGCTGCCCGATCCAATGGCACTTGGAACTACCGCCATGATTACTAACACTGCCAAAACAACTATCCACGCCTTGTACTTCATGTCCTTCCACGATTTAAAATTATACTATATTCACCTATATTAATATCAGACCTTCACCCCCCAGGCCGCTCGCCGGGTTGCCTTTTTGATCCTTACCCGGGTTTTCTCCCCGACCTGGCCGTCCTCGACGATGACCCTGTATCCATCCACATAGGCTATGCCTTCGCCGGGCCTGCGCCCTTGCTCTGTTATCTCCACCTCAAGGATGTCGCCGTATCGAACCGGTGTCTTCAGAAGCCCCTTTGCCACGATGTAGACCTCTGAGCTCTCCTTTCGCGATGCCTTGGGCTTTGCCACCTTGACGAACTCAAACTCCCTCTTCACCTCCCCCTCGAACTCCTTGAGGAGCGAGCCTTGGAAGACCTTCACAAGGAAGCTGCCGCCTTCTCTCAGGACCTGCCCGGCCATTCGCAGGGCATGGCGTCCAAGCTCCACCGAGTTGAAGTGGTCTATGTCCCAGGCCCCTGAGATGTCAGGCGAGGCGTCGCAGATGACCGCGTTGAATGTCTCCTGAACCGCCCTGATCCTTTCAATCGTCTCCTCCTTGGTGATGTCACCCTGCAGTGTTATGAGATTCTCTTCCTTGAAGGGTTTTATCCCGGCCAGATCCACGCCCACCACAATACCGGTATCGCCAACAGCCTCCCCCGCCACCTGCATCCATCCTCCGGGCGCAGCGCCAAGGTCAAGCACGGCATCCCCCTTTTTTATGAGCCCAAACCTCCTGTTGAGCTGTTTGAGCTTGTAGGATGCCCTTGAGCGGTAGTCCTCGGACTTGGCCTTCCTGTAGTAGTGGTCCTTTCGCTTTTCCTTTAGCCATCTCCGGGACATAATAATCTAATATGGGTGTGAGGTTAGATTTATATTGATGGTGTCCAGAAATCTCTTATCCAAGGTGATGTGAAGATGGCCGACCCCTACTCTTATCTGGTCTTTTTCTACTGGCTCAGCGGGGCCACAACCACATTGGCAGTCATACTCTTCTTTGAGATACTGAGGCTCAGACGGCAGGTGGGGAGGATCGAGGCCAAGGTGGAGACCTCCAGCGCGGAAATAAGCGTCATAAAGAAGAGGCTGGAGAGGCTTCACATTCACGGGGACCTCGACTCTGGGGATGTGAAGGCCATATCAGACAAGATGATGTCAAAGTATGATTTCAGGCAAAAATGATGCTCATTGCCAAGTCAAAGAGTGAGAGCGAGGTCAACAAGGCGCTGGAGATACTTATCAAGGAGGTGAATGAAGAGCTTGAAAAGGTGGATGGCCTCATATCAAAGATAGACTGTGATGTGTCGGTGGGGCCCTTTGAGGCATCTGTCTCTGCGAGCGTCTTCATAGACGGTGTTGAGCCGAGGCGCAAGTTCCTCATAGGCGTCAACGAAAAGGGGTACAACCGGGAGAGCTCGATGAAGAAGGTTGAGAGGAGGATAAACAGGCTTCTTGAGAACAGCAACGGCCGGATTGCAGACTCCTATATCAAGATCATCAGCAGCCTGCCGGGCAGGGTCTACACCACCGCCATCTTGGCTGTGAACGAGGAGGTCCTTGAAGAGGCAAATGACGTGGAGGTAAGGCGGAAGAGGCTGAAGAAGTGCCTTGAGCTCCTTGGGAACGATCCCTCGGCAATAAATGTGGCCCGTGTGGCAGCGCTCTTCGGCGTTTCAAGGACCATGATATACAAGGACCTTGAGGCCCTGGGATACAAGAGGGACTAGAGCCCCTCGCCGGACCGTACCATGGACGAGGTCATCCTCCTTACAGGCACACCGGGCACCGGGAAGACCGCGGCAGCAGGGCTTTTTGCCGGGAGAGCAGGTTTCACGGTCATAGGGGTCAATGAGGTGGTTGGCGACGACTACCTCTATATGGAGGGTGGGAGCAGGGTTGTGGACTTAAACCTGCTTTCTGAGAAGATCAGGGGGCTCATACATGGCAGGTGTGTTGTTGAAGGCCATCTGGCCCATCTCCTCGGAATAGAGGGTCTGGTGATCGTTCTCCGCTGCCACCCAAAGGAGCTGGAGAAAAGGCTTGCCAGGAGGGGGTTCTCAGGGAAGAAGCTTGAAGAGAACCTTGAGGCAGAGGCCCTTGACGTGTGCCTTGTGGAAAGCCTTCAGAGGCAGGGCCGTGTCTATGAGATAGACACAACCGGGCTGAAGCCGGAAGAGGTGGCAGAGGCCATGCTCAGGATATGGGAGGGATATGGAGGGGATTTCAAGCCCGGCAGGATCAGCTGGCTTGAGGAGTATCTCGAGCAATAAAGAGGTGTTGATATGAAGAGGACGAGAAGCGCAGGCGGGGTTGTTCTGAACCGCAGGGGGGAGGTGCTCGTGGTGAACCAGAACGGCCGCTCATGGTCCCTGCCAAAGGGACACATCGACGAAGGGGAGGACGCCCTTACAGCTGCAAGGAGGGAGATATATGAGGAGTCCGGCCTGAGAGACCTCCATCCCCTCGGTGAGCTCGGCACCTATGAGAGATACAGGATCGGGCCTGACGGCGGGGACGACACCTCAGAGCTGAAAGAGATCACCATCTTTCTGTTCAGGACCGATGAAGATGAGCTCAGCCCCGTCGACCCTGACAATCCTGAGGCCAGGTGGGTGGAGAAAGAGAGGGTGGCAGGCCTTCTCACCCACAGAAAGGACAGGGAGTTCTTCCAGAGCATCCTGCCCCGGATAGGCTGAAAGAGAGGCCCGTCAAAACCAGGCTTTTGGCCTGCCGCAAGGTATAAATATGCTCCGCAAAGCCATGTTTCTAAAGAGCAGAAAGGTGGGGCAAAGAGGACGAGAACGGAGGCAAAACATGGTGGGTGGTGCAAAATCAGCTTCGCCCCCTTGCCCCAAGAGTATACGTGAATTTTTAACGACTGCAAATCTGTGGGGCGCCTTTAATAGAATTTCTTCAGCGCAAGGTCCACGATGCCCACAGGCCCGGTCATCATCACGTCGCCAAAGGGGTTTGCAGGCTCTGCCCTGAGCTCGGTGTCCGCCAGAATCCTTCTGTTCGGCCCGGTGGCAAAGATCCTCTTTATATTCTTCAGCCCGGGGGCGTTCTTTATGTAGCAGCCGTGGCCGTTGTCGTTGAAGACCTCCTCATTTGATACGCGGCCGTCGGCAAACCGCTTTATATACCTGATGAGCTTCTCCTTTGACAGGGCATGGGTGTGATGCTCCAGGACGCCCTCTATCTCATCGTCCACAAGGGCGACCATGGTGTGGCCGTTTCCCACGTCGACGCAGAGACAGGGGCGCTCATCGACACCGTGCAGGGCCCCTGCTATGGCCGCAAACTTGGAGTCTATCACCGCAACACCGCCGCCGAATCTCCTTTTGACCTGCCGCACAACAGCATTCATCCTCGTATAGTACTCTGGAGGCCTTTCGAAGAGGAAGTCTTCAAGGGTGGAGCCCCTTTCAATGACCTCCCTTATCCGCTCGAAGCGAAAGGCCCTGTCAGACTTCCCGCTTTCAAAGCCGTGGTCCTGCACCGCCACGCCGATAAAATCCGGCTCCCCCTCCCCGGCCTTTTCAGCCACGGTGAAGAGGAAGTCCAGGTCCAGATCCCGGGTCTCAAAGCGCGGCAGGCCAAGCCCCTCCGCCTCCTCCTCAGTTACGACTTCAATGCCCTCCTCCCTCACCTCGGCAAGGTCGTCTCGCACCGTCCTTGCAGAGCGCTCTGTCATCACCACCCTCCTCCCCTTTTTCAGCGCCTCCATGATGGCCATGACAACAGGGCCGCCGCCCATGGTCTCGCCAGTTAGCAGCACATCACCCCGGCTCATTGAGATCCTCCGGGCAAGGAGCTGTGTCTCAGAGGGGAGCACGAGCTTCAGATTGTTCTCAGGCTCCTTGGCCGGATTGAAATAGAGGATGTCCTGCGTCCCGGCCCCCACATCCACCGCAAGGATCCGCGCCATATTCTTTTGCAGCTCAATCATAGGACCTGAAGGATCTCTGCAAAGGCCGTGTTCTTGCTGATGCCTGTGATCTTCACCTTCAGGGTCTGCCCCTCCCGCGAGTTGTTCACAAAGACAACGAGGTTTCCATGCCGGGCCATGCCATCGCCCTTTTTCCCGGTCCTTGTGATCTGGACGACGATCTCGTCGCCCACGGCAAGCTCCTTTTTCTGCTCCTTTGCCGCCGGCTCCTGTTTTATGGTGGCTATTGAGTGTCTCGCGCCGCAGGCCTCGCATTTCAGAAAGCTCACCCTCTTCTCCTGTATGATCCTGGTGTCAGGTCTCCTGCACTCCGGGCACATCACATAGGTCTGGACAAAGGCCTCCAGCTTGTCCTGAAGCTGCTCAGGCCGGAACTG